>CAJWAE010000036.1 GCA_913020075.1 uncultured Flavobacteriaceae bacterium | reverse complement strand
TAACCGTTTTATTGTTTTAGTAGATAACTCTATCGAAATATCGAACATTAGTTTTACACCAAGAGATTTAATCGACACACATAATTTGATGACTCTTGTCTCCCGCAATATAAATAGAGAGTCATTTATTTATTAAGGTGTGAGCCGTCACAATATCTATTTGGATCTTGCGTATTTCCCCGTCCACACATTGGACGGTCTTGTTTTTTATAAATCATAATTTTTTTGTTTTTTTAATATTGAATTGAGTGTAATTAGTGAATTTTATTAAAATTCTAAATCAGCAACTAAATCAAATTCATCATAAATCGCTTTATCCTTCAATCCATCAAAGAAACTTGTAGAGCCATATCTTACATCAAATTTTGTTCTATCTATTTTTAAGGATGCATTTGCTTTGTTCCCATAAACTGAAAGATTGAATGAAATAGACTCAGTATTTCCTTTGATAGTAATATCTCCAGTGACTTTATATGAGTTTTTACCTGTTGGTTCAACCTTAGTAAAGTTCAGTGATGCAGAAGAAAATTTTGTAACTCCAAAGAAATCGTCAGATTTTAAATGACCCTCTAAATTCCCTTTATACTCACCTTCTAAATCGGTAACTATAATAGTTGACATATCTATTTCAAAGTTACCTCCAGTCAATATGTCTTTGTCAAAATTTAAATGTCCAGATTTAATTGAGATAATCCCTTCATGAGAACCAGTTACTTTATAACCTTTCCAAACAACTTTACTGCTTTCTAATTTAATTTCTTTTTTATCCCCATCTATTGTTGTGAAGGAAAATGTCATAAATGCTACAATTACTAAAGTAGCTAAGTTTTTAATTGATTTTTTCATTGTTTTTTTATTTGTACAATATTAATACTTTTGTAAACATAAAGTAACTTGTTACCTTTTTGTGACTAATAAAAAGTAGTTACTATGAAGTAACTAAACTGTAATTATGAAAAATGAAAAATGTGCTGTTTTAAACTTTACTCAGCAGATTGGAGGCAAATGGAAACTACCTATAATAAACACAATACGAAATCATGGCACATTAAGGTTTGGTAAAATTCATCAAATGGTTGATGGGGTTTCAAGAAAAGTTCTTACTGATCAATTAAAAAGTCTTGAGAGTGCTGGCCTACTTACAAGAAAACAGTATGAAGAAATACCTCCAAGGGTTGAATATTCACTGACCGAAAAGTCAAAAGGACTATGTGAAGTGTTTCACGCCATAGAGAAATGGTCTAATTTAGCAGATAAATAAAAACGGCTACACTTTATAAAAGTATCACCGTTTTATTGTTTTAGTAGCGAGAGGGAGACTCGAACTCCCGACCTCCGGGTTATGAATCCGACGCTCTAACCGGCTGAGCTACCTCGCCATTGAAGTTGGCAAATATAAAAACATAATTCTCCTTGAACAACCTTTTAAAAATATTTTAAAATAAATATGGTTACTACTGTTTTTTCGATATATTGGGAACTTCAAAAAATTAAACATGAGCCATAAAAAAAGTTTCTCAATTGAATACGATTTCCATGCTTCTCCACAGCTATTATTCCAATATTTATCAACTCCCTCTGGACTATCAGAGTGGTTCGCTGATAATGTAAATTCACGTGGTGAACTTTTTACTTTTATTTGGGACGACACTGAAGAGTATGCCAAAATGATTCAAAAGAAGAAAGACGAAAAAGTTCGTTTTCAATGGCAAAATGATGAAAAAGATAGTGATAAATATCATTTTGAATTTAAAATTCAAGTAGATGATATAACTAAAGACGTTTCTTTAATCGTTACAGATTTTTCTGATGAAGATGAAATGGAAGAATCTAAAATGCTTTGGGATAATCTTGTTTCCGACTTGAAGCAGGTTTTGGGCGCGAGTTAAATTAAATATGATCAATTGTAATGGTAAATTGCATACTTCTATTTTAGAGGGGCCTGAGGATGTTATCCAAAGCCTCCATACTTCTTTTTCAGTAGAAGAATATCTCCGAATCAAAAAAGGAAAGCTACTATTTTGGGAAACTCATTATTTCAGAATTATCGCAACTTTAAGAAGACACAGATATTTTATACCTATGAAATATACTATGTCTTTTTTAAAAGATCAAATCAATAGTATAGTATTTGAAAATCTTAATGAAAAAGAAGATGAACTGATTAAGTTTCAATTCATCAAAATTAAAGATGAAACTTTTTTTATTATTAGTTCAAAATCTATTGATTCATTTGAAAAACAAATTTTTAAAACCTATAGTTTGGACCTATATAAGGAAGAGTTTATTTTAGAAGGATTATTTTCTAATCTTTCCAGTGTTAACTCTACTATTCGTGAAATAGCGAAGAGTTATGCTAATGAAAATGGCTTGGATGACTGTGTTTTACTTAATAACCAAAAAAAAATTGTTGAAACTCTTTATGGAACACTATACATTCTTCAAGAAAACAAATTAATGACTTCTAATTTAGATTCTGGTTGTCAAGATTTTGCTTTAAGAACTATCTTTAACGAATGGATATCTAAGAGTACGCGATTTAATTTAGTTGAACAATCAATAAACCCTTTTGAACTTCAAAAATCAGAAGAATTAATGATAATATCTCTAAACCAAGGTTTTCAATTCGTTACAAAATATCGAAAAACTACTTATGCTCAAAAACGATTAACTCAGTTGTCTCTTGATTTCACAAGTCAAATCAACTAATTCCAACTTGGATTTTCTGGGGCATTTGACCAGATTAAAAATTCACCTCCCATGGCTTTCATATGATTTTTCCAAAGATTTTTTGAGGATTTTTCCATCCATTTCTTTTCAATTATATTATTGATAATTATCCACGATTTTGATTTTAATTCAGTTTCTAATTGATCTTCTGACCATCCAGAATATCCTAAAAAAAATCGAATTTCATCTTGTTTTAATTCTTTAGAAATAAGTAATTCAATTACAGTTACAAAATCACCACTCCAGTAAACATCATCATGAATTAATAAACTATTTGGAATTAAATTAGCAGCACGATGAATGAAAAAAAGATTATCTTGTTCTACAGGTCCTCCGTAATAGAGAGGAAACTTTATAGTTACACCATCGATAACCTCATCTAATGTATATTCTAGTGGTTTGTTTAATATAAATCCAACTGTACCTGTTTTTTTTTCATCAACCAAAAGAATCACAGAACGCTGAAAGTTATAATCCCCAATTATTGAAGGGGTTGCAATAAGTAATTTTCCTGCCTTCATTAATTCTAATATACAAAAAAAGCTCCACTAGGGAGCTTTTTGTATTTTCAATAAAGAAGACTTAGTTAACTGTACTAGATAATTCAGCACCAGCTTTAAACTTCACTACATTTTTAGCTGCAATTTTAATTGTAGCACCTGTTTGTGGATTTCTTCCATCACGAGCTGCTCTATTAGATACAGACCAAGATCCAAATCCAACTAAAGAAACACGTCCTCCTTTTTTAAGAGTTCCACTGACACTACCTAAAAAAGATTCAAGTCCTTTTTTTGCAGCTGCTTTAGAAATACCAGCATCAGCTGCCATTGCATCTATTAATTCTGTTTTGTTCATAATAATTAAATTTTTAAAAGTTATTCAACAAATTTATACGGATTTTGTTCAGAGCAAAGAAAATACCAGTGAAATAGGGGGTTTTTGTTGATAAGTCAATGATTTTGTTGATAATGGTGTCTCTTTTTCTATAAAACAGACGCCTTTTTATCAAAATTATAACCGTTTAATAGTGCCTTAGCAAACATTCGCTTCTTATTTGGAAGTTGAATTTGGATACAATTGAGATAGCCTTCTTTTGTGGTAATCAAAATTTTTCCATCTTGAACTAAGATTAGATTTAAAGAATATTCATGTTCCTCTCTAATTACTTGTGCCTCATAAATTTTCAATCTGTCTTTAATACCATTATTTACAAAAAAACTCCAGGCTCCAGGATATGGACTTAAGCCACGAATTTTATTTTCTAAGTTGTATTGAGAATGCTTCCAATCTATTCTTGTATTTTCTGGATTTAATTTAGGGGCCTCCTTCTCTTTTCCTGTTAGAATTTGAGGATTAGACTTTAAAGTTTTAGACAATATACCCTTTATTGTTTTAATAATTAAAGGGGCTCCTAATTTTAATAATGCATCATGAACTATTCCAACATTATCAGATTTATCAATAGCAAGATCTTCTTGTAAAAGTATAGATCCAGTATCAATTTGTTCATTTATAAAAAAAGTTGTTAATCCTGTTTTAGTTTCTCCATTAATTAAAACCCAATTTATTGGTGCAGCACCCCTATAATTAGGTAATAAAGAGGCATGTAAATTTAATGTTCCATACTGAGGAATTTCCCAAACCAATTTAGGCAACATTCTAAAGGCAACAACCACTTGAATTTCGGGTTTTAATTTTTTTAATTCAGAAATAAACTTAGAGTCTTTCAAGTTTTCAGGTTGTAGGATTGGAATTTCATTTTTTGTAGCAAAAATCTTTACTTCCGAAATATTTAATTTTTTTCCCCTACCTGCTTTTCGGTCTGGTGCTGTAACCACAGCTTTTATTGGGAATCCAGTTTCAAATAGAACCTCAAGACAATATTTTGCAAATTCAGGAGTCCCAAAAAAAATAAGACTCGGTAGGTCTTTAGTGTGATTCATATATTCCAATAAAATTTATGCTCATTATTTTCTTTAATTTTATTTCTCATTATTTCTTTCTCTAAAAACTCAAGAATTGCATTGGGTTCAAAATACAATTTTTGTTTTAACTCTTTAATTGAATGAGGTGTTTGTTTAATTAATTCAATCACTTTTGATTCAAAATCTGGCTCTGCTTCGAGTTTTGTTTTGCAAGATAAAGAGGAGCATTGACCACAATTAACTTTTGTTTCATTTCCGAAATAATCAAGTATTAATTTACTCTTGCAATTTGTATTGTCTAAAACAAATGCAATGAGTTTTTCTATTTTTTCTTTCTTTTGAGTGTATTTAATTTTTGCACTTGCAATAACTGGTATTAAAGAATAATTATCTTCTCTGGGAACTTGAGGGGTTATGTAAACGTTCTTATCTCGAAAAGAAAATTCAATGAGTCCTATTTTCTGTAACTCACTCATAATTGTAGAAATTCGTTCCACAGAAAGTTTGAATTTCAAACAAATACTTTGAACAGAAAGTGTTGTTATCTCTGAAAAAAAATGGGGATGTTGTCGCATTAAGTACTCTAAAACTTTAGCGGCAATATGATTTAATTGAATATATTCAGTTGCTTGTTTTGGTAAACATTTAGATTTAACCATGAGTTGTTTTTCTTTAGATGAACTTACAATCATAATTCCCTCTTGATCAAATTGATTAAAGCACTGGAGCGTTTTTTTAGAAGTATGACCATAGCGCTCACAAAAACGTTCTAAATTTAATATATATGTTTCATTAAGTCCGTCACCATATGCTATTTGCAAATAATTGCACAGATCTTTATAAATTGCTTTTAAATCTGTTGCAGTTGGAGTTTGATCTAAGAATTGATTTTTCAATCTATTAGGATCACTATCTTGAAATAATAAAAAAGTTTTTGCTGGTTTACCGTCTCGTCCAGCTCGTCCAGTCTCTTGAGAATAATTTTCAATACTCTGAGGTAAATTTATGTGAATGATCGTTCTAACATTTGATTTATCGATACCCATCCCAAAAGCAGAAGTTGCAACCATATGAATGGTTTTTTCTTTTTGCCAAGATTCGAGTTTATACTTTTTAGCATCTGGAAAAAGACCACCGTGATAAAAATCAGATTTAACGCCAGACTTATTCAAAAAAATAGACAGTTTTTCTGTTTCTTTTCTGGTATTACAGTAAACAATACTGCTCCCTGAAAAATACTTTAAAATTTGAAGTGTAGTATCATATTTATTTTCTGTTTTCCATAAATTATATGAGATATTGAATCTTTCAAAGGATTTTTGAAAAACGTTTGGCTTTTTTAATTCTAAATAATATTTTATATCTAACAAAACCTTTGGGGTTGCAGTGGCAGTTAAAGCCAAAACTGGAAGATCTGGAAAAACAGTTCTTAAAATATTGATTTTTCTATAAGCAGGCCGAAAATCATGTCCCCATTCAGAAATACAATGCGCCTCATCTACTGCTAAAAAAGAGATCTTAGCAAAAGATAATTGCTGGATAATTGATTTTTGAATCAATCTTTCAGGAGAAATATAAACTATTTTGTAATTCCCATGAATACAATTATCTATTTGTTGGCTTACAGGAATGCTTTTTGGATTGGATTGAAAATACATAGCTTTAATCCCCTTATCATTGAGACTTTTAACTTGATCTTCCATAAGGGCAATTAAAGGTGAAACAACTAAAACTAAGCCCTTAAGAGAAAGTGCAGGAAGTTGGTAGCATAATGATTTTCCGCTCCCTGTTGGAAATAATCCAACTGTATCCAAACCAGATGTTATTGAATCAATACTTTCTTCTTGTAAAGGTCTAAATGATTTATGACCCCAATACTTTTGAAGTAACTCTAAGTTATTCATATAAAGATAAATACTTTTCAATAAAATTAATTCTTTCAGCAACACTCATTTTAGGAACTCTAACAACTTTATGATTATTCAGATATGTTTTTTCTATAAAAGGAAAATATTTTTTAGCCTGTTCAAAGGTTTCCATTCGCTGAGAATCTTTTTGAAATATTTCTTCCCAAGGCTCAACCAAGAAAACAAGATCATATTGAAAATCTATAATTCGTTTTTTCCAATTAGAATTAGATTTATTATGTGCTTCTAGGTAAGCTAAAATATCCTGTATGCCTCGATCAAAGAAAATATATGGCATTGACGGTTTATATTTTATTTTTTCTGATGATTCAAATTGTTTTTTTCTTCCAGAAAAGAGACGTTCACTAAACTGATAAGGATCAGAAAGAAAAATATTAGACTTGCCCTTTTCTTTACCCTCTTCGATCAATGTCCTTGAATACTCATTAAAGGTATAGTATCCCATTTTACTTAATTCTCTAATGAGACTTGTTTTACCTGCTCCAGGGCTTCCGGTAATGACTACTCTTTTATTATTCATAAAGTAATATTGGAAAATATATAAACTAGTATATTTACACAAAAGTAATCGCCTTGTCTCAATCCAATACAAAGTCAGAAGAATTTTATTCAAGATTTCTTGAACAACTTATCAATTCGCAAGAATGGCCAGGGATATATTTATTTAAATTTGTTGTAAAATCTGAATCATCTCACTTAATTAATTTAAAAGACCTATTTGAAGGGTTAAATCCGGATTTTTCAGAGAAACAATCATCAAAAAAAACATTTACCAGCCTAAGTGTTAAATTAAAGATGAATTCAGCTGATAGTGTAGTAAAAATTTACAAAAAGGCAAGTGCTCTCGAGGGGATAATAGCTTTGTAATTAAGAAAAACGTCCTAAAATTGAATAGATTTTACTATTTTGCAGAATATTTATTATACAAATTATTACTAGAAAATTTTTATGGAAACCTTGCAATACAATACCGAGCGCAAGCAATTGATTATCCCTGAATACGGTAGGCATATTCATTTAATGATCGAACAAGCTAAAGCCGAAAATAATCCAGAAGAACGTAACAAGATGGCCAAGGCTATTATTGGTGTTATGGGTAACTTAAGCCCTCATTTACGTGATGTTCCTGATTTTCAACACAAGCTTTGGGATCAATTTTTTATAATGTCTGGCTTTGACATAGACGTAGAAAGTCCTTATGAAAAACCTCAGGAAGAAGTTTTAGCTATGAAACCAGGCAAACTTCCTTATCCTCAAAATTATCCTAAATATCGTTTTTACGGAAATAACATCAAACGTATGATAGATATAGCTTGTGAATGGGAAGAAAATGAGATGAAGGATGTCTTAGTTTTTACTATAGCAAATCATATGAAGAAAAATTTTCTAAGTTGGAATAAAGATACTGTTGATGATGCTGTAATTTTAGCTCATCTAGATGAACTGTCTAATGGAAAGCTAAAGGTTTCCGCAGAACAACTTCCTTTAACTGAATCTTCAGACCTTTTAAGGTTTAAATTTAAAAACGGCAATGGCCCCAAAAGCAATAACTACAAGAAACAATACAAGAAAAATATCCGTAAACGTTATTAATAAACCATGGAATCATTCGTTATTGAAGGAGGGCAACCATTAAAAGGAAGTATTACCCCTCAGGGAGCAAAAAACGAAGCACTTCAGATTTTGTGTGCAGTATTGCTTACTTCAAAAAAAATTACTCTTTCTAATATTCCAAACATTATAGATGTAAATAAACTTATACATCTTCTAGAAAATTTTGGTGTCAAGGTTAAAAAGAAAGGAAAAGGAATTTATGAATTTCAAGCGGACGAAGTCAATCTTGACTACCTAAGTTCAGAACAGTATAAAATTGATGGGAAAGGGCTTCGAGGTTCTATTATGTTAGTAGGACCACTTCTGGCTAGGTTTGGAAAGGGCAGTATTCCCAGACCTGGTGGAGATAAAATCGGAAGACGTCGATTAGACACTCACTTTGAGGGTTTAATCAAACTTGGAGCACAATTTAATTATAATAAAGAAGATTATTTTTACAGTGTTGAGGCGGAACAGCTCATTGGAACAGATATGCTACTTGATGAGGCTTCTGTTACTGGTACTGCAAACATATTAATGGCCTCAGTCTTAGCTCAAGGCAAGACAACTATCTATAATGCAGCATGTGAACCTTATCTTCAGCAACTTTGCAACATGCTTAATAGAATGGGAGCAAAAATCAGTGGAATTGGTTCTAATCTCCTTACCATTAGTGGAGTTAAAGAGTTAAATGGAACAAATCACACTATACTTCCTGATATGATTGAAATAGGAAGTTGGATTGGTCTTGCAGCTATGACTCAAAGTGAAATTACAATAAAAAAAGTACGATGGGAACACCTAGGTCAAATGCCCAATATTTTTAAAAAATTAGGTATTACACTTAAAAAAAAGGGTGATGATATTTTTATACCTGCCCATATTAACGGATATGAAATTCAAAGTTATATCGACGGTTCCATTCTAACTATTTCAGATGCACCATGGCCTGGATTTACTCCTGATCTACTTAGTATTATTTTAGTGGTAGCTACTCAAGCGAAAGGAAGCGTACTCATTCATCAAAAAATGTTTGAAAGTCGTTTATTTTTTGTTGACAAACTCATAGATATGGGAGCTAAAATTATTTTGTGTGATCCGCATAGAGCATCAGTTATAGGTCATAATTTCAAATCTCAATTAAAAGCTGCTACACTTACTTCTCCAGATATTAGAGCAGGAGTATCTTTGTTAATTGCAGCTCTCTCTGCAAAAGGAATTAGCACAATTCACAATATTGAGCAAATTGATCGTGGCTATGAAGATATAGAAACACGTTTACGTAAAATTGGAGCAAAAATAAAAAGAATCAAAAATTAAAATATTCTAAACACTTTGAGTTATTTTGATAAAAAATCGATACTTGTTTTAATAATTTGTTCAAGAACCACCTTATCAATATCTGATAATTTTTTAAAAAAAATAAAGTCTTTTCTTTTCTTGTACTTACCAAGTTTATCAAGCTCACTTTTAATGATTTTACTCATTAAATATAAATTAAATCCGTTATTTCGAGGTGAAAAACCTGTCAAAAACCAATCACCCTCGTTTCCGCTTTTATATTTATAGTGATTATTTCCAAATCCAACAATAGTGGTACCCCACATTTTTCCATTTGCCCCTGTTAACCGATTCATAATAGAATATAGCTCCCAACTCTCCTCTTTTTGGAGCTTATTATCAAGACCATCTAGAAAAATATTTACATGAATAGAAGTAGATTTTTTTTGAATAGCCAAATCGATTTTTCTTATAATATACGAAAAATCAACGCTTTGATACTTTATTATTACTTATATTTTTTTGTCGTGAACATCGAAATCGATCTTTTTCAGGGGAACTTGATCTGCTGTGTTTTGTTTTTCTCCCCTGAACACGTTCTCTCCACATTTTAAAACTAGAAGTTTTCATTTCTGTTCTCATTATCGTTATAACCTCTTTTTCATTTACACCAAATTGGAGTAAAATAGCATCAAAGGGTGTTCTATCTTCCCAAGCCATTTCTATAATTCGATCAATTTGCTGATCTGTAAAAAATTTTTTGTCTTTTTTAATCATAACTCTATATTTGAATTAAAATACATCAGGATTCAGTATAATGGCTGCAGCTCTTTCCTTTAATTTAGTTAATTCAGATTGTGGCATTTTTTTTAGCAAGTTGAGCATCATTGCCATACGATTATTCTTAGCAAAATATTCTTTTTTGTCATCTAAAAAATTCCAGTATAAACTATTAAAAGGACAGGCATCCTCACCTACTCTTTTTTTATTATTGTAGTTACAGTCAACACAATAATTACTCATCTTATTAATGTAGGCTGCTGCAGAGACATAAGGTTTGGTAGCGACAATCCCACCATCTGCCCATTGACTCATCCCCCTTGTATTTGGTAATTGAACCCACTCTACAGCATCACTATAAATACCTAAATACCATGCATCTACTTCATCTGGATGAACTTGTGCTAGTAATGCAAAATTTCCTGTAATCATTAATCTTTGAATATGGTGAGCATATCCATTATCCAAGGAGTTTTGAATACTTTGATGTAAGCAGTTCATTTTAGTCTTTGCTGTCCAATAAAATTCAGGTAGAGCATTTGAATTTTGAAGGGTATTTTTTTCTTTATACTTTGGCATTTCTCGCCAATAAATTCCCCTCATATACTCTCGCCATCCAATGATTTGCCGCACAAAACCTTCAACTTGAGATAATTCAATAACTTCTTTATTTTTTTTATAATAGGATACTACAGACTCCACAACCTCAATAGGAGAAATCATCTTTGTATTTAATGCAAAAGAAAGGCGAGAATGAAATAAATTTATTTCTTCTGTATGCATTGCATCTTGATAAGTTCCAAAATAAACCAACAACTGTTTATTGAAATAATTTAATTGCTCAAATGCTTCATTTCTGGAAGAAGGAAATAAAAAAACTTCTGTATCTATTGTCCCAAGAGTTTTTACTCCTTCTTTTTTAAGCAAAGAAGCTATGGACTTAATACTTTCCTTTTCAAAGGAAAATGCAATTGGTATCTTTGGATCTCCTTTCCATTTATTACGATTATTTTTATCAAAATTCCATTTTCCACCTAAAGGATTTTCTCCATCCATTAAAATATGAAAATCCCTTCTCATTTTTCTATAAAAATACTCCATAACCAACTGCTTTTTACCTTCGAAAAAATCTTTAAGTGTTTCTCGAGTCGTCATGAAATGTTCAGAATCATAAAGCTTTACGGGAATATTTAATTGACTAGAAAAAAAAATTAAAATTTGATCTACACGATATTCATCAGGCATCTGATAATCAAAACCCGTGGCTTTATATTGAACTAAAAGTTTATTTAAATTAGCACTTAATTGTTGGGTGTTTTTAGGGTCATCAAGCTCTATGTAGTGAACATTGTGACCTAGAGAAGTCAAAGTGTCCTTAAACTGTCGCATAGCACTAAAAAAAGCAACTACTTTTTGTATATGATGAATTACGTAATCTGTTTCTTGTCTAATTTCCATCATGACATAACATACTTTAGCATCAACAGACTCAAACCATGAATGATTTTCATTTAATTGATCTCCAAGAATAAGTCTAATAATCATTCGAATAAAGTTTTTTGCAACCAACGTTTTTGATATAATCCTTTAGGATCATATCTCTCCGCTTGGAATTTTATATTAAACTTTCGATCACGAGGATCATTTCCAACTCCAGAAACATACATCCAATTCCCCCAGTTGCTATGCACATCATAATCGATCAATTGATTTTCAAAATAGGCTGCCCCCATTCGCCAATCCATCAACATGTTTTTAGAAAAATAGCTAGCTACATTTTGTCGTCCTCTATTACTCATAAAGCCGGTCTTTTTTAATTCTAACATATTAGCATTAACAAAAGGCTCTGACGTTCGACCTTCTGCCCATTTTCCGAAAATATTTTTTTCCGTTTTCCAACAATATTTTTTATCTAAAATTCCTCCAATTTGGAATAATTTATTACCATATTTTAAAGAAACGTATTTAAAGTAATCTCGCCAAATTAATTCAAAAATTAGCCAATAGGTAGACTCATTTTTTGCAACTTTTACTTCGTATTTTTTGACATGATCGTAAATAGTTCTAACAGATATAGATCCCAATGAAAGCCATGGTGAAAATTTGGAACTATAATCTGAACCCAATAGTCCATTTCGTGTCTTTTTATAATATGATAACTTCTGGGTTTCCCAAAAATAATAATTAAGATGATTCAAAGCTTGGTCAGTTCCACCTATAAATGGAAATACATTATGAGGATGCATTTCAAAAGAATCATATCCAAAATTAGACAAACTTGGAATTTCAAAATCTTGATTAAAATTAATGGATTTCGTTAAAATTTTTGGTTGTGGAAAAGGAGCTCTTATTAAAGAATATTTTTCGCATTTTTTTCGAAACTCTGTAAATACCTGAGGTAGTTTTATAATATCCATTGGAATATCGTCTGGATGATATAAAAACTGATCATGATGACAGTGAAATTCAATGTCTTTAGAAAGAGTATTCTCTATGTTTTTAGAAATTATAATTTCTTCATAGGTCCACTCCTTTTGGAAATAAACGGCTTTTGCCTTTAAATTTTTAACCCAAAAAGGAATTCCTAGAGTTGCAGAACGCACTTCAGTAATAAGAGTAATGTTGTTTTTAGCTAATTCTGCTTTAAGCGCGTTTAAAGTTTGTATTAAAAATTGTAACCTAAATTTGCCCGTTTTTTTAAAACCCCATTGGGTATCTTCGTAATCTTTTGGTTCAAAAGCATAATACGCGAATACATAATCATGATTTTGGCAAGCTAAAAAGAAAGATTGCTGATCCTGAAACCTTAAATCATTCCTAAGCCATACAATTGCTGTACTCAACTTCTTTTGCATTTTTTACTACAATATTTAACTTGATCCCAATCTTTTTCCCATTTTTTTCTCCAACTAAAAGAAAAGTTACAAGTTGGACAAATTTTATTTGGCAAATGTTGTTTTAAAACTCTCTTCATAGTTGATTTAAACCAGATTTATATGTTGACAAACAACGTTCCCTGGCAAATTTATGATCAACAATAGGTTGCGGATAATTTAATTCCTGAAAATTGGGAGCCCATTTATTAATGTATTCTAGATTTTTATCAAATTTTTTAACCTGTTCAGTAGGATTAAATATCCTGAAGTATGGAGCTGCATCAACCCCACAACCTGCAACCCATTGCCAATTACCAATATTACTTGACATCTCATAATCCAATAACTTTTCTGCAAAATATGCCTCTCCCCAGCGCCAGTCAATTAATAAGTGTTTACACAAAAAACTACCTACTAGCATCCGGACTCGATTATGCATAAAACCTGTTTGGTTTAATTCACGCATTCCGGCATCTACCAGAGGGTATCCTGTTTTTCCTGAACACCATTTCTCAAAATCTTCTGGATTATTTAGCCATTGAATTTTGTCATATTTAGGTTTAAAACTTTGATTTTTTGTATTTGGAAAATGCCAAAGAATTTGCATGAAAAATTCACGCCAAATGAGTTCCTTTAAAAATGTAGTATTAGTTCTAGATGCTGATTGATTAACTAATTTTCTTATACTAACAGTTCCAAACCTTAAATGAGTTCCTAATCTCGAAGTCTTGTCAAGTGCTGGAAAATTTCTAGTTCCTTCATACGAGTCAATCAAATCGTCGCTAAAAATAGATTTAGGTTGTTTTACAAAACTTTTTTCAAACCCTAAAACTTCAAGGCTCAAATCCGGTAAAACAATGTCAGAGACTAATTGATCTAAAAAAAATTCCGAAGGGAAAATAATTAAAGGTTCATTTTCAAAACGTTCAATCCACTTTCTAGAATAAGGAGTATATACTCTATAAGGAGTCCCATCTCCTTTAACCACTTCTTGTTTTTCAAAAATTACCTGATCTTTAAAAGACTCAAAACTAATCCCTTTAGATGCCAATAATTCCTTTATATCAGAATCTCTTTGAATTGCATATGGCTCGTAATCTTCATTACAAATAACTTTTTCAATAGGAAGTTTTTTAATTAATTCACTGAAGATAGTTTTTGGATCACCAAAATACTTTGCTACTTTACATTGTTTTCTTTTAAATGTAAAATCAATATCACCCAAGGCATCTAAAATAAATTCAATCCTAGCGTCCTGTTTGGGTAGTTTTTTTAAAATAGATTTATCAAAAATAAATAAAGGAATAACTTTATTTACACCTTTCAAAGCATTGTATAGGCCACAATTGTCTTCGATTCTCAAATCTCTTCTAAACCAAAAAAGAGTAAATTTTTCCAAAAGATTATTAAATTTTTAAATTCCCAATTCCTCCATCCAATTGAAGTATTCTTCCGGTCATCCAAGAACTTTCCTCACCTAAAAGAAAGATTGTTGCTTGAGCAATTTCCTTAGCGCTACCCACTCTACCTAGAGGATGTCTTTCGTTTGCCTTTTCAAGTTTTGCTTCATTATTCAAAAACTTAGAAGCTAAAGGTGTATTTACTATAGAAGGGGCAATTGCATTAACTCTGATTTTAGGGGCAAATTCTGCAGCTAATGAGCGGGTTAATCCTTCAATAGCTCCCTTAGAAGCAGCTATTGAGGAATGAAAAGGCATTCCCGTTTGAACTGCAACTGTACTAAAGAAAACCACTGAGGCATTTTTACCAGAGTTCAATAAATTCAATACTGCTTTTAATGATTTTACTGCTCCCATTACATTAATTTCAAAGTCATTTATAAAAGCTTCTGTTTTTAACCCTTTAAAAGGTCTAAGATTTATGCTTCCAGGACAATAAACAAATCCATCTAATTTTTCTGGTAATTGAGAAACATCTAATTCATCTGTAGTTGCATCAAATGTAATATGATTTAAATTTAAATGACTTAAACTCTCTTTTGATCTGCTTGCTATGAATATATTGTTGTTCGGTGAAATTAATTCAGCAAGTGCCAAGCCAATACCAGAACTTCCACCAATAATCAAAATATTTTTATTTTCTATCATCCTTTATAATCTCCAAAAATTTGAATTAATGCTTTTTTTCTGTACTCAAAAATCTCTTTTAATTTAGGGGCTACAATAATGGGGTGAACCATCTGACCTAAAATTCCTAATGGAATTTTATAATCAATAACATCTAACATCTCTACTCCATTTTTTATCGGTTTAATGAAGTGTTTATGGTGCCATAAATCATAAGGTCCAAAACGTTGTTCATCCACAAAATAATTCCCTTCATCAACATGTGTTATCTCCGTTACCCAACGTGTTGGAATTCCGAATATGGGGGTAACTATGTATTGAATAATCTGTCCTGCAAACATTCTATCTGAAAGACCACTAACAATTTCAAATCCCATATAATCGGGTGTGATTCTCTTTAGGTTTTTGGGCTCAGAAAGAAAATCCCATGCTCTCTTGGGAGTTATTGGTAATTTTTGGATTGTTTCTAAATGGTAGAGTTTCAAAAAAATATTTTTTCAAATTTACAAAATGTTGAAAGATAATTTGTATTTATTAAACAAAATCATCTAATAGATACTGGTTAAGTTTATTAAATAAATAAAAATAAATTTAGGCTATATTTGAATGAAAATCAACATCTATATTATGAGAAAATTAAAATATATCTTAATGTTAAGCTTTACAATAAGTATGGCTCAAATTCAAGCTCCACAGCCTAGTCCTTTTGCTAAAATTGAACAAGTTGTAGGATTAACTCAAGTTTCGCTTGAATACTCAAGACCTTCTATGAGAGGAAGAATTATAATGGGAGATTTAGTTCCATTTGGCGAATTATGGAGAACAGGAGCAAATAAAAATTCAACTATACAATTTAGTGATGACGTTAAGCTTGGGGGTAAATCAGCACCTAAAGGTAAATATGCTATTTATATTCGTCCTGGTGAAGCTATGTGGGAAGTGTTTTTCTATAACAAATCAGACAATTGGGGTTTGCCTAAAAACTGGGATTTAAAATCAATTATAACAGTTATTGAGGTTCCAGTAAAAGAACTTCAAAACCCAATAGAATCTTTTACTATTAGTCTTGATGATATAAATAATAACGGAGCTTCAATATCCATTAAATGGGAAAAAACACAAGTAAAAATTCCATTGGAAGTTCCAACTGATCAAAAAACTATGGCATCTATAGAATCTACTTTAAAAACAAATCCAAAAGCTGGAGATTATTATAGTGCAGCACTATATTATAAAGATAGCGGCAAAGATCTTAAAGTAGCAAAACGATGGATTGAAAAATCTCTTTTAATGGAAGAAGGAAAATACTATATGTACAGACAACAATCATTAATTTTAGCAGGTTTAAATGAAAAAGACGAAGCTATTAAAGCGGCTAACACTTCACTAAAACTTGCAAAAAAAGCTGGAAATAATGATTACGTAAGACTTAACACAAAATCAATTGAAGAATGGTCTAAATAAATTTTTATTTGTCCAAAAGAACCATCCATTTAAGGGTGGTTCTTTATGATTTTTTTTTTGTTTTGTAAAGTACATTCATAACTAATCCAGCAATCACTAAGAAGGCTCCTAAAAGGTGAAAAAAATCATAGGTTTCAGAGAGAACAAAAACACCAAAAAGTAAAGTGAATAAAACTTCTACATATTTAAAGGGAGCAACCATATGAGCTTCTGCATTCTGAAAAGCCTTAGTCATAAATAATTGTCCAAAGAAACCGAAAATTCCTAATGTTAAAAGCAATAATAAGTCAAAATTAGTAGGACTTTTCCAAGTAAAAAAACTACCTAATCCTCCTAAAGTTGTTGCGACTAGCATAAAATAGTGAACAACTACAACAGGATGATCTTTTTTTCCGATTTTAGAAATCAAAATATATACAATCGCAGAAAAAAAGGCAGCAAGTAAAATCAAAATTACTCCAAAGTCAGACCCAGAAGGGTCATAGCTTTTGATCAAAAAAACTCCCACGAAGACCATCAGAAAAAAAAACCATTGTATTGGTTTAATTACTTCTTTCAGAAAAACTACAGCTAAAATTGCTGCAAAAATTGGCGAAATATAGCGCAAAGTTACTGCACTTCCAATGGACACAAAATGGATCCCCCAAAAGAATAGAAACATAGAAGTCACTCCAACTAGAGCACGTAAAATCAAAAGTTTTTTTTGATTACCCCACTGAGGAATCCCTTGAGATTTCAGAAAGCTATACGTTATCAGCAATGAACCTATAGATCTAAAAAAAACAAGTTGAAAGGTTGAAAAATTAACCAAATACTTTACAATAGCAT
>CAJWAE010000035.1 GCA_913020075.1 uncultured Flavobacteriaceae bacterium | reverse complement strand
CAAACTTTGTTCAAAACCTTCGATTATTTTATTTTTAAAGGTTCTTTATAATGTCTGAGAATCTTCTTTTAATCTCTTAAATGAATACTCTTTTTATAAAAAAACCTAGCGTCCGGAGCCCTGGTTCTCGGCACAAGCGTGTTACAAAAACTAAACTGTTTGGCGTCTCACGTAAATCTGACTTGATTAAGCATAATCTATATCCAGTACACAAAGCAGCTGGGCGTAATCACCACGGTCAAATTACTGTTTAAAACCGCGGGGGTGGCGCAAAATCGCTTTATCGAAAAGCACTACCCCTAGCAGATTTTGCCCGTCTTTCAGCTCATAGTTCAAATGTTAAAAATAGCTAACTTCTTACTTCTATTGAAGTAGTTCCCGGGTAAGGTCGAGGTTTCCTAGGCCTATTTACACCATTGAATTCTTTGGATCTTCCAGAGTTTTATTTGCGTTGTCCTCAAGACGTAGGCGTAGGTACTGTTATTTCAAATGTAGCCGCAGATGAGTAAGTCCATTCGTTCAAAAAAGGTTAAGTCTCTTCTATTAGCCAGATGCCTCAAAATGATTAAGCTTTTAATATTGAGCTTTCTCCTCTTAAGGGCGGAAAAATCGCTCGAGCGGCAGGCTCCCGGGCTTACCTACAAGGTATTGATTTGTCTACTGACAACCAACGCTTTGTTGTTAAACTTCCTTCAGGAGAAACGCGTCTTATATTAGTAACATGTATTGCCACCATTGGTGCTGTATCTAATTCCGATCATCAATTACTGGTTTCTGGAAAGGCAGGACGTTCACGCTGGTTAGGAAGAAGACCTCGAACAAGACCTGTCGCAATGAACCCTGTTGATCATCCAATGGGTGGTGGTGAAGGGCGTGCTTCTGGAGGACATCCAAGATCACGTAATGGAATACCTGCAAAAGGGTTCCGTACACGATCAAAAACTAAGTTTAGTAATAAGTTCATTGTTGAACGTAGAAAAAAATAATAAATTATGGCTCGTTCATTAAAAAAAGGACCTTTTGTTCATCATAGTCTTGAAAAGAAAGTGATGAAAAACATTGAAGACAACAAGAAGTCCGTAATTAAGACATGGTCTCGTGCTTCTTTAATTACACCAGATTTTGTTGGACAAACTATTGGTGTTCACAATGGTAAAACATTTGTTCCTGTTTACGTTACAGAAAACATGGTTGGTCATAAACTAGGTGAATTTTCTTTAACTCGTAATTACCGAGGTCATGGCGGAGCGAGAAATAAAGGTAAAAAATAAAAGTACTCATGGGAAATCGTAAAAGACAATCCGCTCAAGCTATTAAAGAAGCTAAAAAGACACTAGCTTTTGCCAAGTTAAATAACTGCCCAACCTCTCCTCGAAAAATGCGTTTAGTTGCAGACCAAGTAAGAGGTGAATCTATCAATAAAGCACTGGCAATATTGAAATTTAGCCCTAAAGAAGCCTCAGGACGCTTGGAAAAATTATTGTTATCTGCTATAGCCAATTGGCAATCCAAAAACGAATCAGATGATATAGAAAAAGCTGATCTTTTTGTTTCTGAAATCCGAGTGGACGGTGGAAGTATGTTAAAAAGATTACGCCCAGCACCTCAAGGAAGAGCACACCGAATTCGAAAACGTTCCAACCACGTCACTGTGGTCTTGGGATCTAACACTATAGAAGCATAATATGGGACAAAAAACTAATCCTATTGGGAATCGTCTAGGAATCATCAGAGGTTGGGATTCCAACTGGTACGGTGGCAGAGATTATGGAGATAAAATTGCAGAGGACGATAAAATACGTAAGTATACGCATGCGCGCCTTTCAAAAGCAAGTGTGTCAAATGTAATTATTGAACGTACATTAAAAATTATTACTATAACGATTACTTCAGCTCGGCCAGGTATTATTATTGGTAAAGCAGGTTCTGAGGTTGATAAACTTAAAGAAGAGTTACGTAAAATCACTGGTAAAGAAGTTCAAATTAATATTTTCGAAATTAAACGTCCTGAATTAGACGCTCAATTAGTGGGCGCAAGTATTGCCCGTCAAATTGAAAGTAGGATTTCTTACAGACGTGCAATAAAGATGGCAATTTCTGCTGCAATTCGCATGAATGCAGAAGGTATTAAAGTCCAAATTTCAGGAAGATTGAACGGTGCAGAAATGGCACGTTCAGAAACTTTTAAAGAAGGACGTATTCCACTATCAACCTTTAGAGCTGATATTGACTATGCACTTGTTGAAGCACAAACTACATATGGAAAATTAGGAGTAAAAGTGTGGATTATGAAAGGTGAGGTTTATGGAAAGCGTGAACTTTCTCCTTTAGTTGGAATGTCAAAAAAGTCAGGTCAAGGCTCAAAAAATAATAACTCCGGCGGAGGAAATAATCGTCAACGTCGTCGTAAATAATATTTAAAGGAATAAAAGATCATGTTACAACCAAAGAAAACAAAATTCCGAAAAGCTCAGAAAGGGCGAATGAAAGGTCTTTCCCAAAGAGGACATATACTTTCCAATGGTATGTTTGGAATTAAAGCTTTGGACTCCACTTTCCTTACATCACGTCAAATTGAAGCAGCACGAATAGCTGCCACTCGTCACATGAAAAGAGAGGGTCAACTATGGATTAAGGTTTTTCCGGATAAACCCATTACCAAAAAGCCTCTGGAAGTACGTATGGGTAAGGGTAAGGGTGCCCCTGAATATTTTGTGGCTGTAACAAAAGCAGGTCGTATTATGTTTGAAGTATCAGGAGTGTCTTACGATGTTGCTAAAGAAGCACTACGTTTGGCAGCTCAAAAACTTCCTGTAAAAACTAAATTCATCGTAGCTCGTGATTACGAAGCTTAATGCAAGGAACTATGAAACAAACTGAAATTAAGAACTTTTCTAAAGAAGACCTTCAAGATAAATTGATAGAATTCAAAAAAAAATTAAAGGATTTAAAAATGACACATGTCATTTCTCCTTTAGAAAACCCGTTACAAATAAAAGCGGCACGTCGGGTTGTTGCACGTCTAAAAACAGCCCTCAGTAACCAAGAAGCTTAACCATATATGGAAACAAGAAATCTAAGAAAAGAAAGAACAGGAGTTGTGACCAGCAATAAGATGGAGAAGTCTATAGTTGTTGCAGAGGTTAAACGAGTTAAGCATCCGATGTATGGTAAGTTCGTTTTAAACACAAAAAAATACGTAGCTCACGATGAGAAAAATGATTGTAATATCGGAGATACTGTAAAAATAATGGAAACTAGACCGTTGAGTAAATCAAAATGCTGGAGAATGGTTGAAATAATAGAAAGAGCTAAGTAAAATGGTACAACAAGA
The DNA here is from genome assembly GCA_913020075.1 of uncultured Flavobacteriaceae bacterium. Classification (GTDB taxonomy): domain Bacteria; phylum Bacteroidota; class Bacteroidia; order Flavobacteriales; family Flavobacteriaceae; genus MS024-2A. The sequence goes on along the minus strand of CAJWAE010000035.1, from coordinate 14,524 downwards.
ATCAAGACTTAAAGTTGCTGATAATACAGGTGCCAAAGAGGTGCTTACTATACGCGTTTTAGGTGGAACAAAAAGACGCTACGCTTCTATAGGTGATAAAATTGTGGTTTCAGTTAAAGAAGCATCACCCTCTGGAACAGTTAAAAAAGGTCAAGTTACTACTGCTGTTGTAGTAAGAACACGAAAAGAAATTCGTCGTCCTGATGGATCGTATATCCGTTTTGATGAAAATGCTTGTGTGTTACTTAGTCCTACAGGTGAAATGTTAGGGACTCGTGTCTTTGGACCTGTAGCAAGAGAATTGCGAGACAAACAATTTATGAAAATAGTTTCACTAGCACCTGAAGTGTTGTAATTAAAAATAAATGACAACAAAAAACAAATTAAAAAAAGGAGATAACGTTCGTGTAATAACAGGATCGAATAAGGGAACTGAAGGAACTGTTGTTAGCGTTTCTCGTCAAACAAATAAAGCCATTGTTGAAGGTGTGAATTTGATAAAAAAACACAATAAACCAAATGCGCAAAATCCACAAGGTGGAATAACTGAAAAAGAAGCACCCATACATATTTCTAATCTGTCTTTGCTTACATCAGACGGAAAAACTACACGTGTAGGATATCGTGAAGTTGATGGTGTTAAAGTGCGTTTTTCAAAAAAAACTGATGAAGTGATCTAATTATGAGTTATATACCTAGACTTAAACAAGAATATAACGATCGTATCGTTAGCACCTTAAAAGAGACATTTAGTTACAAAAGCGTAATGCAAGTACCTAAATTAAAGAAAATTGTACTAAGCCGGGGTGTTGGTGCAGCGGTTTCAGATAAAAAGCTAATTGATTACGCTTTAGATGAACTGACTACAATTACTGGTCAAAAAGCTGTTTCAACTTTATCTAAAAAGGATGTTGCCGCTTTCAAACTTAGAAAAGGAATGCCTATTGGTGCAAAAGTCACTCTTAGAGGAGAGCGTATGTATGAATTTCTAGATAGGTTAGTTACCACTGCTCTTCCTCGTGTGAGAGACTTTCAAGGTGTTAAAGCTACCGGTTTTGATGGAAGAGGAAATTACACCCTTGGAGTAACGGAACAAATTATCTTTCCAGAAATAGACATTGATAAAGTGAATCGAATTAATGGAATGGATATCACTTTTGTAACCAGCGCTGAAACTGACCAAGAAGCAAAGGCATTATTAACCGAATTAGGAATCCCCTTTAAAAAGAATTAATATGGCTAAAGAATCCATGAAAGCACGTGAAGTTAAACGTGCAAAGACCGTTGCTAAGTATGCTAAGAAACGAAAAGCTCTTAAGGAAGCAGGAGACTATCAAGCTCTTCAAAAACTTCCAAAGAATGCATCACCTATTCGTATGCATAATCGCTGTAAATTAACAGGAAGACCTAAGGGTTATATGCGCCAATTTGGACTTTCACGTGTTACTTTCCGTGAAATGGCAAATAAAGGTTTGATACCTGGAGTAACTAAAGCCAGTTGGTAAAAATATAGAAAAAAGAATATGTTCACAGATCCTATTGCAGACTTTTTAACACGAATCCGAAACGCTAACAGCGCTGGTCATCGTGTAGTAGATGCACCCGCATCAAATATGAAAAAAGAAATCACAAAAATTCTTTTTGATCAAGGGTATATCTTGAGTTATAAATTTGAAGAAACTGAAAACCACCAAGGAAGTATAAAAATTGCCTTGAAATATGACAAGCTATCTAAAGAGCCCGTCATAAAAGAAATTCAACGTATCAGTACACCTGGTTTAAGAAAGTATTCAGATTCAGATAACCTTCCAAGAATCTTAAATGGTTTAGGAATTTCTATAGTTTCTACTTCTCACGGAGTAATGACTGGAAAACAAGCCGCCAAAGATAATGTTGGTGGAGAATTAATTTGTTACGTATACTAACATAATACAGTATAAACAATGTCAAGAATAGGAAATAATCCGATAACAATACCAGATGGAGTCAATATAGACATCCAACCCTCATTAATATCTGTGAACGGAAAGTTAGGTGAATTAACTCAGGAATATAGCGAGGTGGAGATTAAGATAGAAGGAAATATTCTTACTTTATCACGCGCTTCAGACAAAAAAGATATTAAAGCCAAGCATGGCTTATATAGATCATTAATTTATAATATGATTGAAGGAGTTACTAATGGTTATATTAAAGAATTAGAATTAGTAGGAGTTGGTTACAGAGCCTCCAATCAAGGACAAAAATTAGAGCTAGCATTAGGTTTTTCCCATAACATATTACTTGATATTGCATCAGAAGTTAAAGTAGAGACAATTTCTGAAAAAGGAAAGAATCCTATCATCAAGTTGAGTTCTCATGACAAACAGTTGGTGGGATTTGTTGCAGCAAAGATTCGTTCGTTCAGAAGACCAGAACCATATAAAGGAAAAGGCGTCAAGTTTGTTGGCGAACAGATCCGAAGAAAAGCAGGTAAATCAGCATAATATAAAACCATGGGTTTAACAAAATTAGATCGTAGAAATAGAATTCGTAAGAGAATTCGTAAAATAATTCAAGGAACATCGACATCACCACGTTTGTCTGTTTTTCGAAGTAATAAAGAAATTTATGTACAGCTGATTGATGATCATACAGCTAAAACATTAGTCTCTGCCTCATCAAGAGATAAAGAAACAGCAGATTCAAAACTTTCAAGTAAATTGGAAGTTGCATCTAACGTTGGATTACGAATTGCTCAACTTGCATCAAAAGCAGGAATTACTGAAGTTAAATTTGACCGAGGCGGTTATTTATATCATGGAAGAGTAAAAGCTCTTGCAGATGGTGCTCGTGAAGGTGGATTAAAATTTTAATTAGAATATGTATCAAGATTATAAAAATGTTGAATTGGTTAAGCCTGCGGGCCTAGATTTAAAAGATCGTCTAGTAGGTGTACAACGTGTAACTAAGGTTACCAAGGGTGGTCGTGCTTTTGGTTTTTCAGCAATTGTTGTTGTTGGTGACGAAAATGGTGTTGTTGGCCAAGGTTTAGGAAAATCGAAAGAAGTTGCTGAGGCTATTTCTAAAGCAGTGGAAGACGCAAAGAAAAACCTGATTCGTATCCCTATTATTAAAGGTACTTTGCCTCATGAACAAAAAGGGAAGTATGGTGGTGCGCGTGTTTTTTTAAAACCTGCTTCTGAAGGTACTGGAGTTATTGCTGGTGGTGCTGTTCGTGCCGTGTTAGAAGCAGTAGGAGTTCATAATGTGCTTTCAAAGTCTCAGGGTTCATCAAATCCACACAATGTTGTTAAAGCAACATTTGATGCCTTGTTACAATTGCGTAATCCACAACGAATTGCTCAAGAGCGGGGAATTTCATTAGATAAAGTCTTTAACGGATAATTAAATTATCATGACACAGATAAAAGTAAAACAAGTAAAAAGTAGTATTAAGCGTCTAAGTACTCAAAAACTCACTCTTGAGTCATTAGGTTTAAGAGGAATTGGTAAAGAAGTTATACATGACGCTACCCCAAGTATTTTGGGAATGATTGATAAAGTTAAACATTTGGTTATTGTTGCCAAAGTATAAATAATTTGTTATGAGTCTAGAAAATTTAACACCTGCATCAGGATCAGTAAAATCTGCTGGAAAACGCCTTGGAAGAGGTCAGTCATCAGGAAAAGGTGGTACTGCATCGAGGGGACATAATGGGCAAAAATCTCGTTCGGGATACTCAAGGAAAATTGGTTTTGAAGGTGGTCAAATGCCACTTCAACGACGAGTCCCTAAATTTGGTTTTACCAATATTAACAGAAAAGAATACCGTGCTATTAATTTAGATACTGTTCAATCTTTGTTGTCTGATAAGAAAATAAAAAAAGAATTGAATATTGAAACTCTCGTGGAGTTACGTTTGGCTCATAAAAACGATTTAGTCAAGATTTTAGGAAGAGGAAAGTTAGATGCTGCGATTAAAGTAAGCGCAAATAAATTTTCAGCTTCTGCAAAAGCAGCTATTGAAGCAGCTGGTGGAGAAGCAGTAACCCTGTAATATTTATTTTTAATGAAAAAAGTATTAGAAACCCTCTATAACATTTACAAAATAGAAGAACTTCGAGATCGAATTTTGCTCACTTTGGGAATGTTATTGGTTTATCGTCTAGGGGCCCAAGTTGTATTGCCTGGAATTGACCCAGTTCAACTAGCTGCACTTACTAGTCGAACTGATGGTGGAGGTCTTTTGGGTATTTTGAATGCTTTTACCGGAGGTGCATTTGCTAATGCATCTATATTTGCATTAGGAATAATGCCATACATTTCAGCTTCTATTGTTGTTCAATTGATGGGAATTGCCATTCCTTATTTACAAAAACTTCAAAAAGAAGGAGAAAGTGGGCGTAAAAAAATAAATCAAATCACACGTTGGTTAACTATTCTTATTTGTATTGTTCAAGCCCCAGCATATTTATATGGTTTAAGTGCTCTTGGTGTTCCAGAAAGCGCTTTTGTATTAGGAAAGGGTCCTTTGTTTATTATTTCATCAGTTATTATATTGGTTACAGGAACTATTTTCGCAATGTGGTTGGGTGAAAAAATTACAGATAAAGGAATTGGAAATGGTATTTCATTATTGATTATGGTTGGAATTATTGCAACCTTACCTCTCTCATTTACTCAAGAATTTGTATCTAGAGTTTCAGAAAATAATGGTGGTTTAATGTTAATTCTTATTGAATTAGTCTTGTGGATTGTGATTATTTTACTTTCAATTTTATTAACTCTCGCAGTTCGAAGAATCCCCGTTCAGTATGCACGTCGTCAAACTGGTGGTACTACTTCAGATCGTTCTGTATCTGGATCGCGTCAATATATTCCATTAAAGTTGAATGCATCTGGAGTAATGCCAATTATATTTGCTCAGGCTCTCATGTTTGCTCCTGCTTATATTGGTGGAGCCATAGGTGATTCAAATACTGGACAATGGATGCAAGCTAATTTTTCAGATATTTTTGGGCTTTGGTACAATATGTTATTTGCATTATTAATTATAATATTTACTTATTTTTATACAGCAATCACAGTGCCTACGAATAAAATGTCTGATGATTTAAAACGAAGTGGTGGTTTTGTTCCTGGTATTCGTCCTGGTAATGAAACATCAGAATATTTAGATACTGTAATGTCTCACATTACCTTTCCTGGTTCTCTATTCTTAGCTGGAATTGCAATTTTCCCTGCTATTGTTGTAAAGTTAATTGGAATACAACAAGGTTGGGCTCTATTTTTCGGAGGTACTTCTTTGTTGATTATGGTGGGTGTAGCTATAGATACTATTCAACAAATAAATTCATATTTATTGAATAGACATTATGATGGGTTAATGAAAACCGGAAAAACACGTAGAAGCATAAACTAATTATGGCTAAACAAGCAGCAATAGAACAAGAAGGTAGTATAATAGAAGCATTGTCTAATGCAATGTTTCGTGTTGAACTTGAAAATGGCCATGTAGTAACTGCACACATATCAGGTAAAATGAGATTGCATTATATCAAATTATTACCTGGAGATAAAGTTAAATTAGAAATGAGTCCTTATGATCTTACGAAAGCAAGGATAACTTTTAGGTTTTAAATTATATAATAAACAATGAAAGTAAGAGCATCAATAAAAAAGCGCAGTGTAGACTGTAAAATTGTACGACGCAAAGGGCGTTTGTATGTAATCAACAAGAAGAACCCTAGGTTCAAACAAAGACAAGGTTAATTATGGCTAGAATATCAGGAGTAGACATTCCAAAGCAAAAGAGAGGTGTAATCGCCTTAACATATATTTTCGGTATCGGAAAAAGCCGTGCGCAGTCAATTTTAGAAATAGCTAAGGTTGATGAAAACAAAAAAGTCTCTGACTGGACCGATGATGAAACTGGGCGCATTCGTGAAACTGTAGGTTCTTTCAAAATCGAAGGTGAATTACGTTCTGAAGTTCAATTGAACATTAAGCGTTTAATGGATATAGGTTGTTATCGCGGAATAAGACACAGAATGGGACTACCTTTAAGAGGCCAACGTACTAAGAATAATTCACGTACTCGAAAAGGTAAGCGTAAGACGGTAGCAAATAAAAAGAAAGCAACTAAATAATAGTTTGTAATTATGGCTAAAACAGCAAGTAAGAAAAGAAAAGTAATTGTTGAATCAATTGGAGAGGCACACATAAATGCTTCATTTAATAATATCATTATTTCACTAACCAATACCAAAGGAGAGGTTATTTCATGGTCATCGGCAGGAAAAATGGGATTCAGAGGTTCAAAAAAAAATACTCCTTATGCTGCCCAAACAGCAGCAGAAGATTGTGCTAAAGTAGCTCAAGAGGCTGGATTAAGAAAGGTAAAGGTATTTGTTAAAGGACCCGGTAATGGACGTGAGTCTGCTATCAGAACTTTACACAATAATGGTGTTGAAGTAATGGAAATCGTAGATGTTACACCATTACCTCATAACGGTTGTAGACCTCCTAAAAGAAGAAGAGTATAATTAATTAATATCGTGAGTTGAATTTTTACTATCGGAGGAAGTGACCTTAATTCATAGTATTCAATTCCAATAAAACCCATAAAATGGCAAGATATACTGGTCCAAAAACAAAAATTGCTCGAAAATTTGGCGAGCCCATTTTCGGAGATGATAAATCTTTTGAAAAAAGAAATTACCCTCCGGGGCAACATGGAAACACAAGACGAAGGGGTAAAAAATCGGAATATGCGGTTCAGCTAATGGAAAAGCAAAAAGCAAAATTTACTTATGGCATTTTAGAGCGACAATTTCGTAATCTCTTTGAAAAATCAACAAGAAGTAAGGGAGTAACAGGCGAAGTTTTGCTTCAATTGTGCGAGTCACGTTTAGATAATGTTGTTTATCGTTTAGGACTTTCCCCTACTAGAAGCGGTGCACGACAATTGGTTTCTCACCGACATATCACCGTAAATGGTTCGATTTTAAATATTCCTTCATACCAAGTAAAAATTGGCGATGTTGTTGGAGTTCGTGAGAAGTCAAAGACACTTAATATTATTCTCGAAGCTAACGGAAAAGATGCTTCTGCATACGAATGGTTAAGTTGGAATAAAGAACAATTACAAGGAACATTTGTAAGTGTTCCAGAACGTCTCCAAATTCCGGAGAATATTAAAGAGCAGTTAATCGTAGAATTATATTCTAAATAAGAAAACGTAAGTATATTATGGCAATATTGAATTTTCAAAAACCCGATAAAGTAATAATGATTGATTCTTCGGAATTCGAAGGCAAATTTGAGTTCCGCCCTCTTGAACCCGGATATGGATTAACAGTCGGAAATGCGCTTAGAAGAGTATTACTATCTTCTCTCGAAGGTTTTGCAATCACTTCTGTTAAGTTAGAAAAAGTAGAACATGAGTTTTCTACGATACCTGGAGTCGTGGAAGATGTGACTGAGATCATCTTAAATCTGAAACAAATTCGTTTTAAACAACAAATAGAGGAAACTGATGAAGAAAAAGTTTCCATTGCTGTTGGTGGTCAAGAGCAATTGAGAGCAGCTGATTTACAGAAGTTTATTTCAGGGTTTCAAGTTTTAAATCCGGATTTAGTTATTTGTAACATAGAGAAGAGTGTTCAGCTTAACATGGAAATCACAATTGAAAAAGGTCGTGGTTACGTTCCTGCAGAAGAAAATAAAAAAACAAATTCTGAAATGGGTGTCATTGCTATTGATTCTATTTTTACACCAATTAAAAATGTAAAATATAGTATTGAAAACTTCAGAGTTGAACAAAAAACAGATTACGAAAAACTTGTATTTGAAATCATTACTGATGGATCGATTCATCCTAAGGATGCACTAACAGAAGCTGCAAAAATATTAATTCATCATTTTTTATTATTCTCTGATGAGCGAATCACTTTAGAAGCTGATGAGATTGCGCAAACAGAAACCTACGATGAGGAATCTTTACACATGCGTCAGCTGCTTAAAACAAAACTAGTAGACATGGATCTTTCTGTTCGAGCTCTTAATTGTTTAAAAGCTGCTGAAGTTGATACCCTTGGAGATTTAGTATCTTATAACAAAAACGACTTAATGAAGTTTAGAAACTTTGGTAAAAAATCATTAACTGAACTTGAAGAGTTAGTGATTTTAAAAGGACTTTCCTTTGGAATGGACTTAGCTAAGTATAAACTTGATAAAGATTAATTCACATTTTTAAAGTAGAAAAATGAGACACGGAAAAAAAGTAATGCATTTAGGGCGTAAAACTGCCCACAGAAAATCAATGCTATCTAACATGGCTTGTTCCTTAATTGAGCATAAGCGAATCAACACAACAGTTACTAAGGCTAAGGCATTAAAAATGTTTATAGAACCCCTAGTCACAAAATCTAAATCAGATTCAACTCACAATCGAAGATTAGCCTTTGGCTCTCTTCGAGATAAAAGTGCAGTAACAGAATTATTTAGAGAAGTTGCTTCTAAAGTAGGTGACCGTCCAGGAGGGTATACTCGTATTATCAAACTTGGAAATCGTCTTGGTGATAATGCTTCTATGGCAATGATTGAATTAGTTGATTTTAATGAAATATATACTTCAGAAGAGAAGACTAAAAAGAAAACTCGTCGAAGAGGAAGTAAAACAAAAGATGAAGTTACCTCAAAAGAAGTGATAAAAGATGTAGTAGATAAAACTACTGATTCAGAAATAGAAGACTCTGTACCTGATGTTGATAAACAAGAAAAATAAAACACTAAATAAATTAGAAATTTTCACTAATTCTCAATATAAAAAAGGATAAACACTTTAGTTTATCCTTTTTTTTTTATTTTGTGATTAAAATTATGAATGAAATATATACCTAGAAAAAAAGCTTTTATACTTTTAGCTGATGGAACCCAGTTTTATGGAAAATCAATTGGAATTGAAGGAAGTGCATTTGGTGAAATTTGTTTTAATACTGGAATGACTGGTTATCAAGAAATATTTACAGATCCCTCTTATTTCGGGCAAATAATGGTTACTACCAATACGCACATTGGAAACTATGGAGTTTTGGAGTCTGATGCTCAATCTAATGATATCTCTATTGCGGGTTTAATATGCAGGGACTTTAGCTTATCTTATTCAAGACCTTCAGCAGAGGGATCTTTGTATGATTATTTAGCCTCAAGGAATCTTGTTACTATTTCTGATGTTGATACAAGGGCTTTGGTTAACTATATTAGAGAAAATGGTGCAATGAATGCGGTTATTTCTACTGAAATAGATCAATTTGATCATTTGCAAAAAGAATTATCTATGACTCCCAGTATGGTTGGTTTGGAGTTATCATCAATGGTTTCAACCAAGAAGCCCTATTTTGTTGGGAATCCAAATTCCGAATATAAAATTGCTGCCTTAGACCTAGGTATTAAAAAGAATATATTAAATAATATGGTTGAGAGGGATATGTATATCAAAGTATTCCCATACAATACGCCTTTTAAACTTTTAGAGGAATTTAATCCTGACGGATATTTTATTTCTAATGGTCCAGGCGACCCTCAGCCATTGAGAGAGGCTCAAGCTGTTGCTAAAGAAATCATTAAGAAAAACAAACCATTATTTGGCATCTGTCTTGGCCATCAGGTAATTGCACTTGCCAATGGAATAGATACATTCAAGATGTTTAATGGACATCGTGGCATCAATCATCCTGTAAAAAATTTAATAACTGGAAAAGGAGAAATTACTTCTCAAAATCATGGATTTGCTGTTGATATGGAGATGGCAAAAGTACATCCTGATATAGAAATTACCCACTTACATTTGAATGATAAAACATTAGCAGGAATGAAAATGAAGAGTAAAAACTGTTTTTCAGTTCAATATCATCCTGAAGCAGGTCCAGGTCCTAACGATTCAAACTATTTGTTTGATATATTTAAAGACAATATTATTAATTCACAAATCAATTAGAAATCATATTTTAATTTAAAAATAAATGAGTATTATTATCAGTATCCACGCAAGGCAAATTTTTGATTCCAGAGGCAATCCTACTGTAGAGGTAGATGTTATAACTGAGAATGGAATCCTAGGAAGAGCAGCTGTTCCATCTGGGGCCTCAACGGGAGAGCATGAAGCAGTTGAACTTAGAGATGGAGGTGATGCTTACATGGGAAAAGCGGTTGGAAAGGCTATTGAAAACGTTAATAATACAATTTCTCAGGAGATAGTAGGTAATTCAATCTTTGATCAAGAACAGATTGATCAAGCCATGATTGATCTAGATGGAACCTCAAATAAGTCTAAATTAGGTGCTAATGCTATTTTAGGTGTCTCGCTTGCAGTTTCTAAAGCTGCTGCAAATGAATTAGGTCTTCCTTTATATCGTTATATTGGAGGAGTAAGCGCAAAGACACTGCCTGTTCCAATGATGAATATTATTAATGGAGGATCACACTCAGACGCTCCTATTGCTTTTCAAGAATTTATGATAATGCCAACAGGAGCAAAATCTTTTACGCACGCTATGCAAATAGGATCTGAAATTTTTCATAACCTTAAAAAAGTATTACACGACAGAAGTTTAAGTACTGCCGTTGGAGATGAGGGTGGTTTTGCTCCAGTCCTAGATGGAACTGAAGATGCCTTAGACATTATTATTAAAGCTATTGAAAACGCTGGTTACAAAGCAGGGTCAGAAGTTATGATTGCCTTAGATTGCGCCGCTGCAGAATTTTATAAAGATGGAGTTTACGACTACACTCTTTTCGAGGGTGACAAAGGAGTAAAAAGATCTTCTGAAGAACAGGCATCGTATTTGACTGAATTATGTTCTAAATATCCAATCATTTCAATTGAAGATGGAATGGATGAAAATGATTGGGATGGATGGAAGTTGTTAACAGAAAAAGCAGGAGATAAAGTTCAGCTAGTTGGAGATGATTTATTTGTGACTAATGTTGATCGATTAAATAAAGGTATTCAAAGAGGAATCGCTAATTCAATTCTTATTAAAGTAAATCAGATAGGAACACTTTCTGAAACAATAGCTGCTGTGGAAATGGCACATAGAGCTGGATATACTTCAGTAATGTCTCATCGTTCTGGAGAGACAGAAGATAATACGATTGCTGATTTAGCTGTTGCTCTAAATACGGGTCAAATCAAAACAGGTTCTGCCTCTAGAAGTGATCGTATGGCTAAGTATAATCAATTGTTACGAATAGAAGAAGAATTAGGTTCATTAGCCTATTTTCCTGGAAAAAAAGCATTTAAGCATTAGAATTTTTTTAGGAATCCATTATGGATTTTCTTTAAGATGAAACTAAAAAGACTGATAGAAAATTTAAAGAATTAAAAAATGAATGACTTTGTAAAACTGACCTACAACGAAAAGACTTTCGAATTCCCTTTGATTGAAGGAACAGAAAATGAAAAAGGAATTGATATCAAGAGTCTTCGTGCTAAAACGGGACTTATAACATATGATCCTGGATTTAAAAATACAGGATCCTGTCAGAGTTCAATTACTTTTTTAAATGGAGAAGAAGGTGTTTTACGCTACAGAGGATATTCTATTGAAGACCTTTGTGATAAATCTAGTTTTATAGAAGTTGCTTTTTTATTGATTTTCGGAGAATTACCTAATAAAAAAGAGTTGGATCTATTTAATAGTGAAATTCTAAACGACTCAATTGTGGATGAAGATCTGAAAATGATTTTAAAAAGTTTCCCAAAGTCTGCCCATCCAATGGGAGTTCTCTCTTCATTAACTTCAGCTTTGATTGCTTTTAATCCTTCTTCTGTAGATATTGATTCCGATGCAGACATGCGAGAAGCTATAATAATGTTGATGGCTAAATTTCCTATTCTTGCATCTTGGACGCACCGAAAAGTAAAGGGACTACCTTTAAATTATGCTAATACTTCTTTATCTTACGTTGAAAATGTTGCTCATATGATGTTTAAACGCCCCCATCAAGACTACACTCCAAGTAAGGCTGTAGTTTCAGCAATAAACAAACTCTTGATTTTGCATGCAGAACATGAGCAAAATTGTTCCACTTCTACTGTTAGAATTGTAGGTTCTTCTCATGCAGGGTTATTTGCTTCTGTATCTGCTGGTATATCTGCTCTTTGGGGTCCTTTACATGGAGGAGCAAATCAAGCCGTTATTGAAATGCTTGAAGATATTCAAAAAGATGGCGGAGGAACAAAGAAATATTTGGCTAAAGCCAAAGATAAAAATGATCCATTTCGGTTAATGGGTTTTGGACATCGTGTTTATAAAAATTTTGATCCAAGAGCCCGTATTATTAAAAAAGCAGCTGACGAAGTATTAGATGAAATGGGGATTAATGACCCTATTTTAGAGATAGCTAAAGGACTGGAAAAAGAGGCTCTAAGCGACCCCTATTTTATTGAAAGGAAGTTATATCCTAATGTAGATTTTTATTCAGGAATTATATACAGAGCTCTGGGTATACCAACAGACATGTTTACACCAATGTTTGCCTTAGGAAGATTACCAGGTTGGATTTCACAATGGAGAGAAATGCGTTTACGTAAAGAACCTATTGGGAGACCAAGGCAAATTTATATTGGAGAAACACATCGTAATTTTATACCTTTAAAAAAAAGATAGATAAATTCTATGTTTTTTAAAAAAGCACTTTCAATAGAAAGTGCTTTTTTTATATTTGTTATATGATAAACTTAAATATTACTAACGAAACTTCTAGGTTAAGATCTGTAGTGCTCGGAATCGCTAATTCAAATGGTCCTATTCCTAAGTTGGAAGATGCCTATGATCCGAAATCTGCTGAGCATATTAAATCCGGAACCTATCCAAAAGAAATTGATATGGTAAAGGAAATAGAATCTCTTTATCAAGTTTTTAAAAAGTACGATGTAAAGGTTTATCGACCTGATAAAATAATAGGTTATAATCAGATTTTTTCTAGAGATATTGCATTTATAATTGATGATAAAATGATTGTCTCAAATATTCTGCCAGACAGAGATAAAGAAATTGAAGCCATACAATATCTTTGTTCACAAATAGATAAAAATAAAATTATTTTTTTACCAAAAGAAGCTCATATAGAAGGTGGAGATGTAATGCCATGGAACGATTATATTTTTGTAGGCACTTATAGAGGAAACGATTATGAAGATTTTATAACAGCAAGAACAAATATGGTTGCCGTAAAATGTTTAGAAGATTTATTTCCAACAAAAAAAATAGTTTCATTTAACTTGCGAAAATCTAATACCATAGCTAGGGATAACGCACTTCATCTAGATTGTTGTTTTCAACCACTAGGAAAAGGTAAATGCATTATTCACAAAGAAGCTTTTTTAGAGCAAGAGGAATATGAATGGTTGATTAATTTTTTTGGTAAAGAAAACTGTTTTCATATCAGTAAAGATGAAATGTACCATATGAATAGTAATATATTTTCTATATCTCCAGAAATAATTATTTCAGAAAGAAGTTTTACGCGTCTCAATTCTTGGCTTAGATCTCAAGATTTTATTGTAGAAGAGGTTTTTTACGCTGAAATATCAAAACAAGAAGGACTGCTACGTTGTTCTACAATGCCTCTGGTGAGAGATTAATTTTTTTAATTATATTAATATTTATCTTTTTTTCAGCCCTGTACATTTTTTTATATCGCACCTGAAAATTTCATAACCAAGTTACGCTCTTGCAAGATATCTGCGAGCCCGAAAATCTTCTTGGAAGTAGAAATTGTGGCCTATTTTCTTCACTTTTAGTCGTTAACTCGATATTATTAAAACATAATTATTTCACTGTCGGTGTGCTTGACAGGCTAGCTGACCAATCGTATAGTGTCGGTGACTGTAGCGATGCAGGCGCAGCGTCGTTGGGTTTGAGCTGCATAATTGTCTTGGTGCGGCAACAAAAAAAGTCTAACTGCGGCTGACAAATTTCGTAGTAGCGTTAGGCAACCTTAATTTTTTAATGTGAATAAAAAGGATATCGATATGTTTAAGAAAGCTATTTTGGCTGCAGCCATTACAAGCATTGTAACACCAGCCATCAGTGCGACATGGCTGACAAATGAAGCATCAAAACCAACCCACAGCCTGGAAGGGATGGCTAAGCTGGCGGCTACCGCCGGTGGTGCTGTGGTTTCTGGAGAGGGCATACTTATTTTGGGTACGGAATACGCTCAAAACGATTTGATAACATTCACCTCATCTGTTGCCAAAGCAACAAATGTCGCTTGGCCGACCAGCGTGGTTAGTTCCCAGAACACTGCAGCACACACGGCAGCGATCAACCTTGCTGCCGGCTACGTAAAAGGTACAGCGACAGCAATGATCGTTGATGGCGTTTCAGGTACATCTACCGCGGGCGACTATGTCACCATCGCCGGTAAGGGTCCTTATCGCATCACAGGACGAGCCGGACTTACTATGACCATTGCAGGCGGTGTAGGCGAAGCCATCGCTGACAACGCTGTGGTTGCTGCGATAACCAA
>CAJWAE010000034.1 GCA_913020075.1 uncultured Flavobacteriaceae bacterium | reverse complement strand
GTACTCTATTAAGAAGTCTTAGTTTTCTAGCTACATTTCCACTATGAACATCTAATGGACAAGATAGTTGAGCTGGTTTGATGCATTTCCATATACCAAAATCCACTCCATTTTTAGCATCACGAACCATCCAACGTAAAAACATATTAAGTCGTTTTGATGCTGAACCTTTTAATGGATCAGAAACATGTTTTTCAGTTCGTTTAAAGTGATCCAATTCAAAAAATGCTTTTTTAAACAAATGAATATTTTGATACATATTTTTGAGATCATCTCCTTTTGAAAAGGAAGCTTCTAGTCCACCATGATTCAAATAGATGTGTCTTAAAGCAGACATAAAATATTTCAAATCTAATTCATTAAACGTTCTATGAACAAATTTTGAAAAGTGTTTTAAATCGCTTTTTTGATAATTCATAACGAAACTATAGGGATCGTTTCCCATCAATTGAACTATTTTATTTCCACTTTTTATGATACTTATTCGATTTCCCCAAGCAATTGTAGCTATTATAAATCCAGTAATTTCAATATCTTCCTTTTTTTTAAATTGATGTGGAATTTTAATAGGATCATGATCTAAAAAGTGAATTTTCTCAAAAGCTTTCGCTTTAGTATCTAAAAATTTCTTTAATTCATTTTTATTCACAAGCTGATTTCTCCATCTACTATGTTAATATTTCTATCTGAGCGCTGAGCGAGATCTTTATTATGGGTAACAATGACAAAACTACAATCACGCTCTTCTCTTAATTCAAAAAATAAATCATGTAAAATGCCAGCATTTTCAGAATCAAGATTACCTGTAGGCTCATCAGCAAATATAATTTTAGGATCATTTATTAATGCTCTAGCAACAGCTACACGCTGTTGTTCACCACCAGATAGAGCTCCCGGTTTATGTGAAGCTCTATCTTTAAGACCTAATCTATTTAAAAGAGCTAAAGCTTTTTTTTTGTTATAATCTGAATCAGTTCCACCTATCCAAGAGGGAATACAAACGTTTTCTAAAGCAGTAAATTCAGGTAGTAGTTCATGAAATTGAAAAATAAATCCCATGTTTTTATTTCTAAACGCAGCTAAGTTATTGTCAGAAAGTTTCATCATGTCCTCTCCATTAAACATGAGTTTGCTAAAAGGTCTTTTGTCGGGTTTATCTAGTGTTCCTAAAATATGAAGAAGTGTTGTTTTGCCTGCCCCTGAAGGACCAATAATAGATACAATTTCCTTTTCTCCTATCGAAAGATTAATTTGATTTAAAACCTTTAAATCACCATAACTTTTTGAAATTTGTTTTGCTAATAGTATCTGTTTCATAAGAGCAACTAAAATACTTCTTTTTTAGACTTTATCAAGCATTATAAATCAACTACTCAAAGTGTTTTAAATCAATTAATTTTATTAACTAATATTTTAATTAAAATAGGATTAGTTATTAATAGACTGAAACTTTATATTTGTTTAATAAAAAACAATTTTAGTTGAACAAAACTATATACTTAGCGGGAGGATGTTTTTGGTGTACAGAGGCTATTTTCCAAAGAATCATTGGTGTTTCTGAAGTTGTTCCTGGTTATATTGACGGATTTATTAAGAATCCGGTCTACCGAGAAGTTTCATTAGGAAAAACAGGTCATACTGAGACGATTTCTATAAAATATAATTTAAGTGAAGTGAGTCTAGTTGAATTATTGCTCATCTTTTTTAATACTCATGATCCAACTACGCTCAATAAGCAAGGAAATGATACAGGAACCCAATATAGATCGGGTGTTTATTATACTGATTTAGAACAATATAAAGTAATAAACCAAGTTATTAATCAGTTAGAAAAAGAATCTGTTTTTAATAGTCCTATTGTGACTGAGGTTAAAAAAGCAACACCTTTTTATAAAGCAGAAGAAGATCATATTAATTATTACACTCAAAATTCTGATCAATCTTATTGTACTTATGTAATTGATCCAAAAATAAAAAAACTTCAAAAGTATTTTTCAAAATATATTGATATTAAAAAATGAATGAAAATCTAGACATTGAAACTTTTTCCATTACTGAACAACTTAAAACTAACTATGAAGGTATTATCGATCTATTAGGAGAAAATAAAGACCGTGAAGGTTTATTAAAAACTCCGGAAAGAGCAGCTAAGGCTATGAAATTTTTAACAGACGGCTATGATATAAATCCAAAACAAATTTTACAAAGTGCTATGTTTGCTGAAGATTATAATGAAATGGTAATAGTTAAAGACATTGAGTTTTATTCGCTTTGTGAACATCACTTGCTTCCGTTTTTCGGAAAAGTTCATATAGCATATATTCCTAATGGAAACATAGTTGGACTGAGTAAAATCCCCCGTGTTGTAGATGTCTTTTCACGAAGACTTCAAGTTCAAGAGCGTTTAACAGAACAAATTTTAGATTGTATTAATGATACCCTAAATCCAAAAGGAGTCGCTGTAGTTATTGAAGCTTCACATATGTGTATGATGATGCGAGGAGTTCAAAAACAAAATTCAATTACTACCACTTCGGGGTTTAGAGGTGCTTTTAAAAATATCGATACTCGAAATGAGTTTTTGAATTTGATTCAAGCAAGATTATCTTAAATAAAATTTAATCTTTATTTAAAAAGCGTTTAAAACCAATACGTCTCAATATTTTCTTTTCAAAGTTCCAGAAAAAACGAAATTCAAAAAAAAGTGAACCAAAAAACATCAATAGTACTTGATATAGTGGAAATATAACAAAGATTCTTAAAAACCAATATATCAAAGATCCCAAAACAAAGTCTTCGAAAGTTTTAGGTGTTAATTCAATAAGAGATAAAAAAGGATCAGCTAAACGAACACTCATTGACCCGGTGATTCCAAACACTATAAAAATAATTATAAGCTGTTTGTTAGTGCTTATTCCCCATTTTTGTTTTAATCGATTAAAATACAATGGAAGTCTATTTTAATAAGCTATTTACCTGAGCAGCTAATTCTTCACCAATACGATCTTGGGCTTCTAATGTTGCTGCCCCTATATGAGGTGTTAATGAAATTTTGTCATGCATTAGAAGCTTAATTTCAGGCTTTGGCTCGTTTTCAAAAGTATCTAATGCAGCAAAAGCCAAATGATCTGATTCTAAGGCATCTACAAGTGCAACTTCATCAATTACTCCACCTCGAGAGGCATTAATGATTGCACTTCCTTTTTTCATCTTTGAAAGGGCTTCAGCACCAATAATATAATCTTTTTGCGCAGGAACGTGAAGACTTACGAAATCTGATTGAGCAAGAACAGACTCGAAATCTTGAATATTAAACTCTACATCTAGAGAAGCACCAGAAAATAAGCTAACTGTTACTGAAGCCTTTTTTATAAATTTATCATAGACAATTACATTCATTCCAATTCCTAGACCAATTTTAGCTACTTCTTGACCAATACGACCAAAACCAATAATTCCAAGTGTTTTTCCTCGTAATTCTATTCCCTTGGCATAAGATTTTTTAAGTCCTTTGAAATTTGTTTCTCCTTCAAGAGGCATACTTCTATTAGATTGATATAAAAAACGAACACCGCCATATAAATGTGCAAAGACCAATTCAGCAACTGATGAAGAAGAAGATGCAGGAGTATTTATAACATGCAATCCTTTAGATTTAGCATAATCTACATCTATATTATCCATCCCTACACCACCTCGGCCAATTAGTTTTAAACCGGGACAATTGTCTATTAGTTCTTTCCTTGCGGTTGTAGCACTTCGAACTAAAAGTCCGACAATATTATTATCATTGATGTAATCAACTAGTTGTTCTTGAGCTACATTAACTGTAATTATATCAAATCCTGATTTTATTAGAGCATCAATACCCGATTGTGAAATTCCGTCGTTTGCTAAAATTTTCATTTTATAAATTTTTAATTTTTTTCTTCAAGAGTTTGCATACAATTAACTAATAACTCAATGCTTTCTATATTAAGAGCATTATACATTGATGCACGATATCCTCCCACAGAACGATGTCCTTTTAAACCACTAATTCCCGCGTTAGAGCACAATGTGTCAAAAGCTTCTGAAAGTGAAGGATCTAAAAGATTAAATGTAGCATTCATTTCGCTTCTGTCTTCTTTGGCTGTAAAACCTTTAAATTTAGAATTACGATCAATTTCCTTATAAAGTAAATTCGATTTCAATTTATTTTTAGCACCTAAAGCCACAATACCACCTTGTTCTTCAATCCAACGAAGATTTAGCATTGATGTATATACTGCAAAAACAGGAGGTGTGTTAAACATACTTTCTTTATCTATATGATTTTGATAATCAAGCATAGAGGGAATAGCACGTGTAACTTTACCAAGTAAAGATTCCTTTACAATAACTAGAGTAGCTCCAGCAGGTCCCATGTTTTTTTGAGCTCCTGCATAAAACAAATCAAATTTTGAATAGTCAAAAACACGAGAAAAAATATCTGAACTCATGTCAGCTATTAAAGGAATATCAGTTTCAGGAATTTCTTTAATTTGAGTTCCAAAAATGGTATTATTAGTAGTTAAATGAAGATAATCTATATCGTTAGGAATTTTATATTCTCTTGGGATATAATTAAAATTAGTGTTTTTAGAATTAGCAACTTCAATAACCTCTCCAAAAAGCTTAGCTTCTTTAATAGCTTTTTCAGACCAAGTTCCAGTATTAACGTAACCAGCTTTATTTTCCAAAAGATTGAAGGCAACCATAAGGAATTGCAAACTTGCACCACCCTGCAAGAAAATAGCTTTGTATCCTTTGTTTTCAAGGTTTGTAAGTTCTAAAGCTTTTGAGCATGCTTCCTCCATTATTTGAATAAAAGCTTTACTACGATGGGAAATCTCAATTAATGATAATCCAGATTTGTCGAGATCTACAACGGCTTTTGCCGCTTTTTTCATTACATCTTTTGGAAGAATTGAAGGTCCCGCACTAAAATTATGAACTTTCATATTTAATTTTTTGTTTAATTTTACAGTAATATTAACAAATTTTAAAATACAAATATCTTGATTATAAGGCTATTTTTAAGCGCGTAATAGCCTTTTTTTCTTCTAGTTGTTAACAGCTTTATTTTAATGTTATTAATTTGAAGTAATAACGTAAATAAAAGCTAAATAGATTCTAAAAACAAGAGTGTGTCTACTTTGTCTGCATAATCCTGAAGTGATGGTCTTTGAGATTCTCCAAACGGAATACTATCATTAATATCAAGTTTTGAAACAGTACACTGGATGGCTTCTTTGTTATCTGATAAATGTTTTATTAAAGCATTTTCGCTCTTATAATATTCATAATGAACACATGAAATTGGAGCACTAAAGCTAGGTTCGTTTCTTAACATAAGAAATCCGTTTTCCAGAAAGTCAAATTCACTCATTAAAAAAACGGCCTTATTGTAGTCGTAATTGTTTGCATATTTTACATGATCAAGGACATCTTTTAATGGATAGAGCCCACCAAAGATCCAATCTAAATTAAAACCCTCAGGAATATATAGTTTTGAAACATTTCTACACCCTAATCCAAAATATTGAAGAATATCTTTTCCCAGTAAATCAAATTCTTTACTAGTTTCTTTGCCACTTAGTATAGCTATTCCATTTCTGTTTTTACGAATTATATTAGGATAGTTAGAAAAATAGTGATCAAAATACCGTGCTGCATTATTGGATCCAGTAGCTATCACTGCATCAAAATTAGATAAAACTTCTTTTGTATAAGAAAAACAAATTTCACCTATTTCATGTTCTAAAAACTGAGTCATGTATGGCAAAAGATATAAGTCCTTAGAGGCACATTTTACAAGAGCATTATGTCCACTTATAAAAACACAAATTAAATCGTGAAATCCAACCATTGGAAGATTTCCCGCTAGAATTAATGCAATAGTTTTTGGATTATTTTTTTTAGTGATTGAATAGTTTGATGACCATTTTTCAACTTCTTTTTCTCTTAATGTAGATCCCCAAGTTTTTATACTTTCTTCAATAGATGAAAAAGTAAACCATCTGTTGTAAATTATTGTTTTTTGAATTATAGATTTTAATTTAAAGTAGTTTTCATCATTAGTGTTAAACTGTCTAAGATGATCTCCTAATTTTATAAGGGCTTCAATCCTTTTTGACTTTACATTCATTTATTTGTACAGAAACTTTTAAGGTCTTATTTTTGTACAAATGTAAGGAAAGAATTTTTCTATGGCTATTATCATTACAGACGAGTGTATTAATTGCGGAGCTTGTGAGCCTGAATGCCCTAATACGGCTATTTATGAAGGTGCTGAAGATTGGCGTTACAAGGATGGCACTTCCTTAACAGGAGATGTTGTTCTGCTCAATGGAGAAGACATAAATTCAGATTCATTCCAAGAGCCTGTGTCTGACGAATATTATTTTATAGTACCTAATAAATGTACAGAATGTAAAGGTTTTCATGAGGAGCCTCAGTGTGCAGCTGTTTGTCCTGTAGATTGTTGTATTCCAGATGATAATCACATTGAGTCTGAGGAGACGCTTCTGGGCAAGCAACGCTTTATGCACCCAAAAGATTAATAACATCTGGGTTTTTAAAGTTGACTAATTCAATATTATTTTCTTTTAATTTTTGTTTACAGGCTAAACTTGAAAAATAGTTTGCATCTTCAGATCGCCACTGTGCTCCAAAATTCGGATGATCGATTGTTATTTGATCCATCTCTGAGCTTGATTTAGCAGGATGAATTAGAATTATAGAAAGCCCTTCAGGTAAAGATTCTAAAATATGATTATAATAAGCATATAATCCTTCATTTTCTAATTCATTTATTGAGGCCATGAAAATATTTTCCATACAAAGCTCCTCTGGAAGTTTGAATTTAGTTGGATTTTCTCCTGTATAAGCAATTAGTTTTTTGCTTAGTAGTATAGGAAGTTTATATTCCTTTCCTAGTTCTATGTATAAATCTAATAGATCTTGCCTTAAACCAAGGGTATACATATGAGAATCTAAATGCGAGGGATTTAAACCCATAAAAAGAGCATAATCAATTTGATTTTTCAATTCTCTGCGTACTTCATCCAATTTCGCATAATCTCTTATTTGGGTTCTTTTTTTGAAAAAGAATCCATGATTATCAACTAATGAAGGAATCTTATCTGGGTTAGAAATACAGCGAAATGGAAAGGATTTCCATTCACCCGTGAGTGTTAAGTGAATACCATAATCAGTATCAGGATAATCTAAACAAAATTGTGCCATTTCATAAAACCAAGGGCAAGGCACCATGAGACTAGTCGAAGAAATACTTCCATGAAGTATTCCTTCTTGTGTTGCTTTATTTTCAGACCAGGCTAAACCTGCGTCATCAGCATGGATAATTAAACGTTTTTTACTTGTCATCTATTTGAAGTATTAAATTATCTTCCTCATAATTACAAAAAGCAAATGTAAAAGCCAAAAGAAAGTTTATTTTTGCAAAAAATATTTTACATGAAAGCAGGTATTGTTGGACTACCTAACGTCGGAAAATCATCACTTTTCAATTGTTTGTCAAACGCAAAAGCACAAAGTGCTAACTTTCCGTTTTGTACCATTGAGCCTAATATTGGGATAGTTAATGTTCCAGATAGTCGACTAGAGAAATTAGAAAGTTTGGTAAATCCGGAACGTGTATTACCTGCAACGGTTGAAATAGTTGATATTGCAGGATTGGTCAAAGGTGCTAGTAAGGGTGAAGGCTTAGGAAATCAATTTTTAGCAAATATTCGTGAAACTGATGCAATTATTCATGTGTTGCGTTGTTTTGACAATGATAATATTATTCATGTTGATGGGTCAATAGATCCAATTAGAGATAAAGAAACTATTGATATTGAATTACAATTAAAAGATTTAGAAACAGTTGACAAGAAATTAGAAAAAGTAAACCGTTCAGCGCGAACAGGTAATAAAGAAGCTGCAAAAGAAAAAATAGTTTTGGATGTTTTAAAAGATGCTCTTGAGTCAGCAATAAATGTTCGCAGTATAGAAATTAAAGAGGACTCAAGAAATTTATTCATAAAGCCTTTACAGCTTATCACCGATAAGCCTGTATTATATGTTTGTAATGTAGATGAAAGTGCTGCTAAATCAGGTAATTCTTACGTGAATAAGGTAAAAGAATTAATTGAGAATGAACAAGCTGGGTTATTAATACTTGCCGTCAGTGTTGAAGCAGATATTAATGAGCTAGAAACTTTTGAAGAACGCCAATTATTCTTAGAAGACCTTGGACTAGAAGAAGCAGGAGCAGCTAAATTAATTCGTAGTGCTTATTCTCTTCTTAACCAACAAACGTATTTTACAGCTGGAGTAAAAGAAGTGCGTGCATGGACAATTCCTATAGGTGCTAGCGCACCTCAAGCTGCAGGAGTTATTCACACAGATTTTGAAAAGGGGTTTATTAGAGCCGAAGTAATTTCTTACAAGGACTACGATCATTTTGGATCTGAAACTAAAGTTAAAGAGGCTGGTAAAATGAGAGTAGAAGGTAAAGAGTATGTTGTGCAAGATGGAGATGTGATGCATTTTCGTTTTAACATATGAATTACTCGCATTTATTTGATGAATAAAAGATATTTAATTATTTTTATTTTTGTTTCAGCCTTAACTGTAATTGGTTTTTATTTTTTAAAGTTCCATTTGGACTTTTTTAAAAAATATTTAACTATTTTACTGATTATATTGTCACATGTGAGTTTTTATTTTCTAAATTCAAAAGTTATTTTAAAAGAATAATTTGAGGCTTAATATGTTGTTTAATTGATGATTTTTTTCTTTTAAAACCATATTTTACATTTGGATTATATTTTCTTAATTGATCATTTTTTTTTCCTGATAGAATTTATAAATAAGAGAGGTTGGCATTAGTCTTCAGAAGTCAGTTTTCCTTAAGGAATTTTAATACTTTAAATGAGTTTTTGATGCCTGTGTTAATTTATATTACTATATTTTTTTAATGAGTTGGCAAGGAATTGAATTAGTAAAAAACAAATTTAACCCAATCTTTAAAAATGTAGGATGGGCTGTTTGTTTCTTCTTATTTTCGGATATTTTATTTACAGATAATCAATTTCATGGCACTTTTCCTTTTTCGGGTCTATTAATTCTGTCGACTTACTTGCACTGCAATTGTTTTATTGGCTTTATCTGATAAAAAAATAATTGATTTTTATGAATCCGCAAAAATAGTGGTTTTAATTACAATAAAACCACTATTTTTGCGGCTTCACAAAAAAAAATACTCTATTGAAATCCTTTAATCTTATTGACAAGACCAACGGTGGTAGTATCAAAAGCGATCTTTTATCAGGTATCACGGTAGCCCTAGCTCTAGTCCCTGAAGCCGTAGCCTTTGCTTTTGTTGCTGGAATATCACCAGTAGTTGGACTTTACGGTGCTTTTATGATGGGTTTAGTAACTTCTGTTTTTGGTGGCCGTCCAGGAATGATTTCAGGTGCAACAGGCGCAATGGCTGTAGTAATGGTGAATTTAGTAATTCAAGGTAATGAGTTGGGAGGATCTGATTCAATGGGATTACAGTATTTATTTGCTACTTTGTTGTTGGCAGGTATAATTCAAGTTTCTGCTGGTATATTGCGTTTAGGTAAATTCGTTAGAATGATTCCTCACTCGGTTATGATGGGCTTTGTGAATGGATTAGCAATTGTTATTTTTCTTTCTCAGCTTGGAATGTTTAAAAGTAAAGGAGTTTGGTTAGAGGGTTCTTCACTTTTTATTATGATTAGTTTAGTTCTAGCTACAATGTTAATTATGTGGTTATTGCCACTATTAACCAAAAAAATTCCAGCTGCTCTAACTGCTATTTTAGTTATTTCTACAGTAGTAATTTTAGGAAACTTAGAGACGGAAACAGTCAAATCTTTTATTGTTGCTAATGGGGGTAATAGTATTAAAGCAGGCTTACCTATTTTTCAAATTCCATTAATTTCATTTTCATTTGAAACACTTTTTTTTATAGCTCCCTACGCATTTATTTTAGCAGCAATTGGACTTATTGAGTCTTTAATGACTCTCAATTTGATTGATGAATTGACTGATTCCCATGGAAGTGGAAATCGTGAATGTGTTGCGCAAGGAGCAGGCAATATTCTTAATGGTTTTTTTGGAGGCATGGGAGGATGTGCAATGATTGGACAGAGCATAATTAATGTTAAATCAGGAGGAAGAGGTCGTTTGTCTGGAATAACTGCAGCCCTCGCACTTTTGATTTTCATCCTGTTTGGATCAAATTATATTGAACAAGTCCCTATTGCTGCATTAGTAGGCGTAATGTTTATGGTGGTTATAGGGACTTTTGCTTGGAGCACATTTAAAGTTTGGAATAAAGTTCCGGTCGCGGATGTATTAGTAATTATTTTGGTGACTCTAATTACTGTATTTTTCGATTTGGCCTTAGCTGTATTAGCGGGTGTAATAGTTTCATCTCTGGTGTTTGCTTGGGAAAATGCCAAACGTATTCGAGCACGAAAAATTATTGATGAACATGGAGTTAAACACTATGAAATTTTCGGTCCATTATTTTTTGGTTGCATTGAACTGTTTAATAGTAAATTTGATGTGAAAAATGATCCGGAAGAGATTATTATTGATTTTAAAGAATCAAGAATTGTTGATCAATCTGCAATCGAATGTGTGAATAAATTAACAGAACGCTATCTAAAAAGTGGAAAAAACATACACTTACGACACCTTTCTTCAGATTGTATTAAGTTGATTAAAAAAGCAGAAAAAATATGTGATGTGAATGTTTTAGAAGATCCTGATTATTTTGTAGCAATTGATAATTTTAGAAATGTTCAAAATAGTGCAATTAAAAAGAAATAAATATTGTCTTAAGGTTCTATAGAAATTGAATCATGTACTCTGACTTTTTCCCAAAGGTGTGAAGCTTCTTTAATAAACAACATGTGGGTCGGATCTTTTTGATATAAGTTTTGCGATTTTAAGTCTGGAAAAACAAGAATAAAGCAATAGGTAAAAGAATTATCAACAACATCTCTTCTTTTAGACATAGCAGCAGATCCAAAATGATTTGAAATAGCTTGAGTGTTTGTTTGAATCATTTTACGTATTGCTTTTTCAAAAGTATTTTTAGCATTTTTGTTATTTGGATTTTTCAACCAAAAATAAACAGTATGGACAAAAGGACCAATTGAATTTACTATACTATTTGTATACATATCATTATTAAATTATTTATTTAAAATACTAAAAATAATTCTTCAAAATAAGACAACAACTTAAGATTCCTTTTATATTAAATTACTTTTTAACAAAAATAAAGTAAGAATTGTTCATTTCTTAAGAACTAATGAATTGATGCTTAGCCTTGCAATATTTATATTAGCATACTATACTAATGGAGAATCAAACAACCTATACTGAAGATAATATCCGTTCTCTTGATTGGAAAGAGCATATTCGCATGCGTCCGGGAATGTATATTGGAAAACTAGGTGATGGTTCTTCCCCTGATGACGGAATCTATATATTATTAAAAGAAGTGCTTGATAATTGTATAGATGAGTTTGTTATGGGAGCTGGAAAAATAATTGAAATTATTATTAAAGACAGTCAAGTTAAAGTTAGAGATTATGGTAGAGGAATTCCATTAGGTAAAGTTGTTGACGTTGTCTCCAAAATGAATACAGGAGGAAAATATGATTCACGAGCTTTTAAAAAATCAGTTGGATTAAATGGGGTAGGTACAAAGGCTGTAAATGCACTTTCCTCGAGCTTTATTGTAGAGTCTAATAGAGAAAATAAAACTAAAAGTGCTGCTTTTGAATTTGGAAATTTACTTGAAGAAACTAATCCTAGCGAATCTTCTAGACGTCGAGGAACTAAGGTTACTTTTGTGCCAGATGTAGGTATTTTTAAAAATTATAAATACCGCTTAGAATATGTAGAACGCATGATTAAATATTATGTGTACCTAAATCCTGGTCTTACAATTGATCTTAATGGAGAAAAGTTTTTTTCAGAAAATGGATTAAAAGATCTTTTGACTGACCAAACGAGTGAAAATGATCTTTTATATCCAATTATTCATCTTCGTGGCGAAGATATAGAAGTAGCATTAACTCATAGTAAAACTCAATATAGTGAAGAGTATCATTCTTTTGTAAATGGCCAAAACACGACTCAAGGAGGTACACATCAGACAGCTTTTAGAGAAGGTTTGGTTAAAACTATTCGCGAACACTTTGGAAAAAACTATGAAGCTTCTGATATTAGAAAATCAATTATTTCTGCGGTCAGTATTAAAGTAATGGAACCCATTTTTGAATCTCAAACTAAAACTAAATTGGGCTCTACTGAAATGGGAGCTAAAATGCCTTCAGTTAGGAGTTATATTGTTGATTTTTTAAATACTCAACTTGATAATTTTTTACACAAAAACCCATCTGTTACTGAGCTTATTCAAAAGAAAATTGTCCAAGCAGAAAAAGAACGTAAAGAACTTTCTGGAATTCGAAAATTGGCTCGTGAACGTGCTAAGAAAGCAAATGTTCACAATAAAAAACTGAGAGATTGTCGTGTGCATTTACCCGATTTAAAAAAGGATAGACGTTTGGATTCTACTCTATTTATTACTGAAGGTGATTCAGCAAGTGGATCTATCACAAAATCTAGAGATGTAAATACTCAAGCTGTTTTTAGTTTACGTGGAAAGCCATTGAATAGTTATGGAATGTCAAAAAAAATTGTTTATGAAAATGAAGAATTTAATTTGTTGCAAGCAGCTCTGCGTATCGAGGATAGTCTAGAAGACTTACGCTATAACAATATTGTCATAGCCACTGATGCTGATGTAGACGGCATGCATATTAGATTACTTCTAATCACTTTCTTTTTACAGTTTTTCCCTGAATTAATTAAAGAAGGACATTTATATATCCTCCAAACACCTTTATTTCGTGTAAGAGATAAAAAACAAACTTTTTATTGTTATAGTCAAAAAGAACGAAAAGATGCTACACAAAAGTTAAGTGGAAAACCAGAAATCACTCGATTTAAAGGATTAGGTGAAATTTCTCCTGATGAATTTAAATATTTTATTGGTGATGACATCCGTTTAGATCCTGTTATGTTAGATAAAAACATTACAATAGAAGAGCTTTTAGAGTTTTATATGGGTAAAAATACTCAAGATCGTCAAAAATTTATTATTGATAATTTAAAAGTAGAAGTGGATTTGATTGAGCAAGAAAATGATACTACACCATAAATGATGAGTGAACAATTAACTCCTTTAGAGCCTGAGCAAAGTGACGCCTTGATTAAAGTAACGGGTATGTACAAAGATTGGTTTTTGGACTATGCATCTTATGTAATACTTGAGCGTGCCGTTCCTGCTATTGAGGACGGTTTAAAGCCAGTGCAACGCCGTATTCTTCACTCTATGAAAGATTTAGATGATGGGCGTTATAATAAGGTTGCTAACATAGTAGGCCATACAATGCAATACCATCCTCATGGTGATGCCAGTATAGGAGATGCTATGGTTCAGGTTGGTCAAAAAGAATTGATGATCGACATGCAGGGAAACTGGGGTAATATTCTTACAGGAGACAGAGCTGCTGCTTCTCGTTATATTGAAGCCCGCTTATCAAAATTCGCTCTTGAAGTTGTTTTTAGCCCTAAAGTAACGAAATGGCAGTTTTCTTATGATGGACGAAGAAAAGAACCTATTCACTTACCCGTTAAATTTCCTTTATTATTAGCTCAAGGTGCGGAAGGAATTGCGGTCGGACTTTCAACGAAAATACTACCTCACAACTTCATTGAATTATTAAAAGCAAGTATTCAGCATTTAAAAGGAAAAAAATTCATCATATTCCCTGATTTTCAGACAGGTGGAATAATTGATATTCAAAATTATAATGACGGATTAAGAGGTGGTAAGGTCAGGGTTCGGGCTAAAATAGTTCAACAAGATAGAAACACATTAGTTATTAATGAAATTCCTTTCAGCACAAATACATCCAGCTTAATTGATAGTATTTTAAAGGCTAATGATAAAGGTAAAATTAAAATTAAAAAAATTGAAGATAATACCTCTTCAAAAGTTGAAATTTTAGTCCACATTCCGAATGATATTTCTCCTGATAAGACTATAGATGCACTTTATGCATTTACAGCTTGTGAAACTTCAATTTCTCCTTTAGGATGTTTGATTATTGACAATAAGCCTAATTTTATTGGAGTTAGTGAGATGCTTAAGATTTCTACTGACCATACAGTTCAACTGCTTAAGTTGGAATTGGAAGTTCAATTACAAGAGTTTCAAAATCAATGGCATTATGCCTCTTTGGAGCGTATTTTTATTGAAAATAAAATTTATAGAGATATTGAAAAAGCGAGTACTTGGGAAGAGGTTATTTCTTTTATAGATGAAGGTTTAAAACCATATATTAAACTTTTGAAACGCTCTGTAATTGAAGAAGATATTGTTCGCCTCACAGAAATTAGAATAAAGCGTATTTCAAAATTTGATTTGGACAAGGCCCAACAGAAAATTGAAGCCTTAGAGGGAGATATTGCAAAAGTAATAAATAATTTATCACATCTTATTGATTATGCAATACGTTATTTTTCACATTTAATTAAATCATATGGAGCTGATAAAAAACGTAAGTCGGAAATAAGACTCTTTGATGATGTTGATGCTAAGAAGGTAGTTGTTAGGAATCAAAAGCTTTATATGAATCGTGAGGAAGGCTTTATTGGCACTTCTTTGCGTAAGGATGAATTTGTTTGCGAGTGTTCTGATATTGATGATGTTATTGTATTTACTATTGATGGAAAAATGCAAGTGGTTAAAGTGGACAGTAAGGTTTTTACAGGTAAGGATATTATTCATGCTGCTATTTTTAAGAAAAAAGATAATAGGGCTATTTACAATATGATTTATAGAGATGGCAAAGGAGGTACTTCATTTATTAAGCGTTTTGCAGTAACAGGAATAACTAGAGATAAAATTTATGATTTAACACAAGGAAAACCAAACTCTAATTCTTTGTATTTTTCAGCAAATCCGAATGGAGAAGCTGAAATCGTTTCGATAATTTTGCGAAATTCAGGAGGTATTAAAAAATTAAAATGGGATCTAGATTTTGCTGATTTACAGATTAAAGGAAGATCAGTACGAGGTAATACGGTTTCAAAATATCAAATTAAAAAAGTAGAATTAAAAGAAAAGGGAGTATCAACTCTTAAGCCAAGAAAAATCTGGTTTGACGAAGCTATTCGAAGATTAAACCTAGAGGATCGCGGAACTCTTTTAGGGGCATTTAAAGGAAATGACAAATTGCTTATTGCTTCTGATCAAGGAACAATAAGAGCTGTAACTCCAGAATTAAGTTTACATTTTGATGAAAAAATAACTCATTTAGAACGATGGATTCCACAAAAGCCAATAACCGCAGTCTATTTTGATTCTGAGAAAGAAAGGTATTTTATAAAGCGATTCTTACTTGAAAGTATAGATAAAGAAGACAGTTATATTAGAGGAGAAGGAATATTAACTTTCGTTTCTTTTGAATGGAGACCAATACTTAAGGTTACTTTTGATAAACCAAGAGGTAAAGAACAGCCTGTTGATTTGGAAATAAATGCAGAAGAATATATTTCGATTAAGGGATTTAAGGCTATGGGTAATCAATTAACGGACAAAAAGATTAAAAACATTGTTTTAATGGAGGCATTGCCTTACAAACATCTTATTGAAGAGGATATTAATGAAATTGAAGTAAAAATCGATGAGGATTTAGATGAGAATGATGAGACTCAAACAGCATTAGATTTTTAGTTTTTTTTTCTTTTACGAATATGCATATTAAGCATTTCTACACCAAGAGAAAAGGTAATTGAAAAATAGAGATATCCTTTTGGAATTCTGCCAATAGAAGCTCCAAAAATTTCTGTATTCGAAAGGTTTGCTGCTTCTGCAATTAACATAAACCCAATCAGTAGTAAAAAAGAAAGGCCAAGGATCTGAAGAGAAGGATGGTTATTAACAAAATCACTTACTGGTGATGCAAACAGCATCATAATTAGTATTGCTATTATAACAGCAGCAATCATAATCCACAATGCAAATGGAACTCCGTTTGTCATTCCAATTGCAGTTAAAATGGAATCAAACGAAAAGACGATATCAATTAAAACAATTTGAACTAAAGCTTTTGAAAAACTAATAGGAGATTTCTTTTTGTTTTCTTCATTTGATTCTTCAAACTCTTCAACCTTATGAAAAATTTCACGAGTGCTTTTATGTAATAAAAACAAACCACCTCCAAATAATATGATTGCTTGTATTGATATGTTAGATGTAAATAAGGGTGTTGTTATATGAAATAGAGCGGTTTGCATTTTAGTTAACCAATTGACACCCGTTAACAGTAATATACGCATGATCATTGCTAAGAATAGACCTACTCTCATTAATTTACTTCGGTCTTCTTTAGGAAATCTGCCAGCAAGTATAGAAATGAAAATGATGTTATCAATACCAAGAACTATTTCTAAAAAGGATAGAGTTAAAAAAGCAACTATAAGTTCAGGTGTGAGCATGAATTATTAATTTTTTTTTATCATCCCACGTTGTTTATTTTTACTGTCACCTACTAAGGAATACTCAAAATTATAAGAATCATTTGAGGTGCTTAAAATTCTTATCTGAATAGGACGTTTATTTTGATTAGAATTTGGATTTAGTTTTGTGAGTATGCATTCACAATCATTAACCCATCTTATAGTGGCCGTATCAATTTTTCCTTCATAGCGTTCAATTTCATAATTTGAATCACGAGTAAAGGTTGAAATTTTCAATTCTCCATTAATAATTTGAGTAAATGAAAAATTACCCTCATGAAAGGGTAAACAGTCACGCTCAAGGTTATAACATGAGAAAAATAAGAATAAGAGGCTAAATACTAAGAGCTTCATTGGGTCACAAAAGTACTAAGTTTTAGGGAAAAAAGAACTAAAACTTCCATCCTTATACACCTGAATAAGTTGAACGATCTCAGTATTTGAAAACTTAATTTTATTTTCATCTGAAGATTGTTGAATTTCTTTCGATGCATCAAGTTGATCACTTAATTGAGTTAATGTGTTTTTGTTTTTAGAAGAAAGAGTAGGTGAAGAGTAAGGTAGATTTTTAGTTTCTAATAAAAGCCAGTTTAAATCAATCTCATCAAATTGATTATTAATTTTCAAAATAAATTCTAAACTAGGTTTATTTCTTTTTGATAAAACGTGAGAAACTGAAGATCGTTGAACGCCAATTTTTTCAGCAAAAACAGCTGCGTTTAATTGATGATTTTCCATTAAGGACTCTAGTCTTTGAATAAATAAATCTATGTTTAACATTGTAAACTAATTTAATGATGACCACTAATATACAATTGTAAACTGATATAAGCAACCCTTAATTTAATAAAACAAATAGTTTAACTTTTTGTCTTAAATAACTGATATATAATTATTTAAATATAAAAATGGTATTAAGATCTACAAATGTACCTATAAAGGCGGTTTTACAAGGACTGCTTAGCTATTTGTATACTTATGTAAACAACAAATGTAAACAAATAGATGTATACATTTGTATTTAATTAAATTCAACATGTTTAAAAAACGGTATTTTCCACCTGAACTTTTAAACTCTTTTTTAGAAACACTACCCAATACTGTAACACAAGAAATTATTGGAAAATCAATAAATAACCTTCCAATTAATCTAGTTCAAATGGGTTCGGGCCCTTTTAAAATAATGATTTGGTCACAAATGCACGGTAACGAAACAACTACCACCAAAGCACTTATTGATTTTATTCCTTGGTTTTTAGCTGCTGATCAAAAGTTATATCAAAAAGCATTTAAACTTTATGTTATTCCACAATTAAATCCTGATGGAGCAAAAGTATATACGCGCTTTAATGCAAATAAAATTGATTTAAATAGAGATGCAATTAAACTTTCTCAACCTGAAACTAAAGCGTTACGTTTTATTTATGATCGTACCAATCCTAATTTATGCTTAAACCTTCATGGACAAAGAACCATTTTTTCAGCAGGTAAAAAAGGGAAATCAGCCACGGTGTCGTTTCTTTCCCCATCAGCTGATGTTAATAAGTGTGTTACTCCTGCTAGGAAAGTAGCAATGCAAGTTATTGGAGCTTTAAATCATCGTTTACAGCAAAGTATTCCTAATCAAATAGGTAGATTTGACGATACCTACAATCAAAACTGTGTAGGTGACTACTTCTCTTCCGAGGGAATTCCTACGATTTTATTTGAAGCTGGTCATTATTTAGACGATTATAATCGAAATATTACACGAAAGTTTATTTTAGAGGCCCTTGAATCTGCCATTATTGTTATTCAAAATAAAACCTATTTAAATTATTCTATTTCTAATTATATAAAAATTCCAAAAAACCATCAGGATTACGTTGATATTTTGTGTAAGAATATAACAATAAAAACGGGTGATAAAGTATTTTACAATCAAGAGATGGCAGTACAGTTCATTGAAAAATTAGTAGATGATAAAATCAAATTTCAACCGAGTTTTCATTCCTTTGGAGATAGGATTGAATTATTGGCACATAAAATAATTGATTTTCAAGACATCTCAATGCCCTCAGTGTTCCTCTTTGCTA
>CAJWAE010000033.1 GCA_913020075.1 uncultured Flavobacteriaceae bacterium | reverse complement strand
TAGGCTCCATCTGATCCACAAAAACGACAGTAGTTGAAGTATGGTGCTCTAGAGCCCCCATAACTCCCCCAAAATACTGAAGCTCTTCCATTCCCATTAAATGCAAAAGAATGTCATAACTAGGTGTTTTATTTGCATCTCCTAAAAATTCTTTTTGAGCTACCATCATTTTTTTAATGGCTGATTGATAGTCTTCAGCTCTATGCGTATTGGAAGGCGAATAAATAGCTAAACCGACTTTAATTTCATCTAAATCAAAAGACACTGAATTAGGTTTACTATACAAAATTGGATTATCAATCACATGAAAATAGCGTTTTGCATCAAAAAAATCCAATGTATCACTTTTGGAAATAATTGGTAATGAAGTGAAAGCAGTAAGGTTTTTAGGAGATCGAATTGATAATCTGTATGGGTTTTCTTTCATACCTTCAAAATAACCAATCATAGTATGCAAATTCATTAAAAAAACATTGTTTTTTTCAAAACTAGTCCCTCCCATTGGATAAATTTCTTTGCCATTAGGGCCATCGAAGGTATCGTTTACTAGATAGGTTAGTTTAGTTAGTTTTTTTGCATTGGAAATTTTCCAAGTGTTTTTATCAATCTTTTGAACAGACAAAAGGTCTCCTTTTTTATTATAGGCTTTTAAGTTTTTTGTAAAACGACCAAAATTTGAATATTCGTAGGTCCCGGGAACAATTTGCGGAATATAAAAGGTTATTTCATTCGAGTTGATTTTAGGGGGTGAGATGCTTATCTTAACTTTATCATCAATGACATTAACTAAATCAATTGAGGCCTTTATCGTTGTAATTTTGTTTTTAGAAGTCTTTAATGCAGAACAACCTACAAAAAGAAGATAAAGAGTTAGTGCTTTAAAGGTATTAGTTAAATTATTTTTAATCATTTGAATGTTATTTAAGTGATAGGTTTTTTTATTTGTTTTTTTTATAATTTAAAAGATGACGTTTTTTGTCTAGAATATTTAAAAAATAATATGTTATAATTTATGGAGATGTTTATCAAAAGACTGGAACCCCATTTAAATCAGTTGTAAGAATACTAGTCATATAATTAAAAAAAGGGCGTATGGCTATAAAGTGAGAAATTATTTGATTTTTAAAATCTGGGCTTAACACAGACTTATCATCAAATTTTTTTATAAATATATATTGTTTTTTCTTTATCAAATCTATATTTGGATCTTCTTTAGAAAAACCTTTTGGGGCTGTTTTAACTTCATCACCAGTTAATGAACCCCAGTATTTTTTAAAGGATATTTCTGCAATCAACTTTCTAAAATCATCAGAATCTATCTCCATTTCTTTTCGGATCCTAAAAAGATCTTCTTTCTCTGGATTCCAAAATCCAGTAGCAATAAATGTGTCTCCAGGAGAAATATTCAAGTAATAGCCTCCTCGAAGCTGTGGCTTCTTTCTGTGAAATGAAATACCAAAATGTGTTTTAAAGGGTGTTTTGTTTTTTGAAAAACGGATATCCCTATAAATTCTAAACATTTTAACACGTTCAATTTCGTCATTTCTATTTAATTCCTCTTTTATGTCATCATTAAAGTTTTTAATTTCACTTTCTAAAGCTTTATAACGTGGTTTTTGATATTCAAACCACTCCCGATTATTATTTGATTTTAGTTCGGTGTAAAAATTAAAAATGTCTGGATTAATACTTTGCATATCCTATTTTTTTTTAAATTACTCTAAAATAAATTTATTTTTCCCTAGTAGTTAGTTTTTTCACAACATCATCAAGATAAAACCCTTTAGCTTGAAGTAAAATTAGGTAATGAAAAAGTAAGTCTGCACTCTCATTCAGAAAAAGCTCATCATCATTATCTTTTGCTTCAATTATAGTTTCAATTGCTTCCTCCCCTACTTTTTGTGCAATATTATTAATTCCTTTTTCAAACAAAGAGGAGACATAGCTATGCTTTTTAGGTGATTTTTTTCTTTTACTAATAGTGTTTTCTAAATTAGATAAAAAACCATAGGAAACTTTGTTTTGATCTCCCCAGCAAGTTTCAGTTCCTCTATGGCATATTGGTCCTTTTGGGTTTGCTAGAATCAATAATGTGTCTTGATCACAATCTTCTTTAATAGATTTTAATTCTAAAAAATTACCGCTCTCCTCACCTTTTGTCCAGATCCGATTTTTAGATCGACTAAAAAAAGTAACTTTACCGGTATCCTTTGTTATGTTTAAAGCTTCAGCATTCATGTATCCTAGCATTAAAACGTTTTTTGTTTTTACATCTTGAATAATAGCAGGAAGTAATCCATTCTCACTTTTAGAAAAATTAAGTTTCATAGTATTTATATTCTAACAGCAATTTGCTGTTGTTTTAATTTATGTTTTAAATCTATAATTGAAATTTCATCAAAATGAAAAACACTAGCAGCTAATGCAGCATCTGCTTTTCCTATTGTAAAAGCATCAACAAAATGAGATATATTTCCTGCTCCTCCTGATGCAATTATTGGAATATTGTTTTCTTCAGAAAGACGTGATAATACTTCATTAGCAAAACCTTTCTTGGTTCCATCATGATCCATAGAAGTAAATAAAATTTCTCCTGCACCTCGATGCTCTAATTCTTTAACCCATTCAAATAAATCAATTTCTGTTTGAATTTTCCCTCCAACTAAATGTACTTTCCATTTTTCTCCAATTTTTTTTGCGTCAACTGCAACAACAATACATTGGCTTCCAAATTGATTTGAGAGGTTGCTTATGAGTTCTGGATTTTTTACTGCTGCAGAATTAATAGAAACTTTATCTGCTCCATTTTTTAGTAAAATAGCAACATCTTCAATAGAACTAATTCCACCTCCAACAGTAAATGGTATATCAATAGTTGCAGCCACTTTAAGAACTAAATTCGCAAGAGTTTTTCGTTTTTGTTCAGTTGCAGAAATATCTAAAAAAACTAACTCATCTGCAGCTTGTTCAGCATACTGAGCTGCAAGTTCAACTGGATCTCCAGCATCACGAAGATTCAGAAAATTAACTCCTTTTACTGTTCTACCATCTTTAATATCTAGGCAAGGAATAATACGTTTAGTCAACATTATATCAAATTTTATTAATGATAAACTGTTCTAACTGTTTTAATGAAATTCTATTTTCATAAATTGCTTTACCTATAATAGCACCATCACATCCCATTGCTAACAATTTAGGTAATTCTTCAAATTTTGAAATTCCTCCTGAAGCAATAAGTTTAATTTTAAATTTTGATAATAGGTTTTTATATAAATCAAAAGAAGGCCCTTCTAACATTCCGTCTTTACTAATATCTGTGCAAATTACATGAGAAATTCCCTTTGAAAGATAGTTTTTCACAAAATCAAATAAGGATTGATCGGAGGTTTCTAACCAACCATTAATAGCAATATATTTGTCTTTGACATCAGCGCCTAAAATTATTTTTTCAGGTCCATAGCGTTGTATCCAAGATTCAAAAACAGCTGGTTGTTTAACAGCAATACTTCCACCAGTAACTTGATTTGCACCAGATTCAAAAACGATTTTTAAATCATCATCTGATTTTAGCCCTCCTCCAAAATCAATTGTTAATCTAGTTTTAGATGCTATCGTTTCTAATACCTTATGATTAACAACATGATTAGATTTAGCGCCGTCTAAATCAACTAAATGTAGATACTCAATACCGTGGTCTTCAAAAGATTTGGCAACTTCTAAGGGGTTTTCATTATAAATCTTTTTGGTTGCATAATCTCCTTTTGAGAGACGAACACATTTTCCTTCAATAAGATCTATTGCTGGTATAATTCTCATGGAGATAGATTTAAAAAATTATGAAGAATTTGTTGCCCAGCTTTACTGCTTTTTTCTGGATGAAATTGAACTCCATAAAAATTATTCTTTTGAACTGCCACACTATATATCAAATCGTATTGACTTACAGCGATAGTTTCAGCTAATAGAGGAACGAAATATGAGTGAATTAAATACATGAACTCATAATTTTTAATATTGTTAAAGAGAGGATTTTGTAAACCTGAAATTGTGTTCCATCCCATTTGTGGTACTTTAACATTATCAGAAAAACGCTTCACCTTGCCACTAATAATTCCAAGCGCGTTTACATTGCCCTCTTCGGTAAAATCACATAATAATTGCATACCCAAACAAATACCCAAAACCGGTTGTTTTAATTTTGGAATCAATGTATCTAAACCACTGTCTTTTAATTTTTTCATTGCACTAGCAGCAGCACCTTGTCCGGGAAATATAACTTTTTCTGCATTAATTATTATTTTTGGATCTGCGGTTAAAATACTTTTTACTCCTAATCTTTCTAAAGCAAATTGTAAACTCTTAACGTTTCCAGCTTCGTAATCAATTATTGCGATCATTTAAAAACTTCCTTTAGTTGAGGGCAAAATCATCTTATTTGAATCACGTTTAATTGCATACTTAATGGCTTTCGCAAAAGCTTTGAATATGGCCTCAATTTTGTGATGTTCATTACTTCCTTCAGCCTTAATATTCAAATTAACTTTAGCTCCATCAGTAAATGATTTAAAAAAATGGAAGAACATTTCAGTTGGCATTTTACCAATCATTTCACGTTTAAATTTTGTTTCCCAAACTAGCCAGTTTCGTCCTCCAAAATCAATTGCAACTTGAGCCAAACAATCATCCATAGGCAAACAAAATCCATAGCGTTCAATACCAAATTTATCACCTAATGATTTGTTAAATGCTTCACCTAGAACTATACCGGTATCCTCTATGGTGTGATGTTCATCAACTTCTAAATCTCCTTCAACCTTAAGCTCTATATCTATATTACCATGGTGAGCAATTTGATCTAACATATGATCGAAAAAATCAATCCCTGTATCAATTTTAGATTTTCCTGTTCCATCAAGGTTTAGTGTCAGACTAATGTCTGTTTCATTAGTAGTTCGCCTTTGAATAATAATTCTCTGATCAAGTTTTAAAAAATCATAAATATCCTCCCATTTTTTAGTTTTAAGAACAATTGTCTTTTCTACAAATGAGGTAACTTCGTCCTCACCCAAAGCTAAATCGTTAGTGATAAAAAGACCTTTAGCATTTAAATTTTGAGCTAATTCCATATCAGTCAAACGATCTCCAATAACAAAAGAGTGTCCCATGTCATATTCATTACTGTCTAAATAATCCTCAAGTAGGCCTGTCTTAGGCTTTCGTAAAGGAGAGTTTTCTTCTGGAAAGCTTCTATCTATAAAAACTCTATCAAAATTAACTCCTTCTTGCTTAAAGCTCTGTAATATAAAATCATGTATGGGGTGAAAACTGTTTTCAGGAAATGAATCTGTCCCTAAACCATCTTGATTAGTAACCATCACTAATAAATAATCTAATTCATCTACAATTTTTCCTAAGTATTTAAAAACTTCTGGATAAAAAATTAATTTATCAAAAGAATCCAGCTGATAATTACTGGGTTCTAAAACCAAGGTTCCATCACGATCTATAAATAATACTTTTTTCATAGTTGTTATTCCATTGTACGTAATATGCTAATTAATTTATCATTTTCTTCTGGTAGGCCAACTGAAATTCGTAATGTATTTTCACATCCAATATTATTTGAAGAGTTACGAACTACCACACCATATTTTAATAACTGTTTATATCGTAAATAACTATCGTCAAATTTCACTAATAAAAAGTTTGCGTCCGATGAAAAACATTTAGAAACAAAATTTATATCGGAAAGTGTTTGTTCAATTTTATTTCGTTCAGACAATAAAATAGCAACTTGATTATTCACATCATCTTGCTCTTCGATTCGCTTAAGTGCTGCCTTTATTGATAATGAGTTGATATTATAGGGAGATTTTATTCGGTTTAAAAAACTTATAATATCATGATGTGCAAAAGCCATTCCTAATCTAGCTCCTGCCATTCCTTGTGCTTTAGAAAAAGTTTGGCAAATAATTAGATTAGGATATTTTGATAGCCATGAAATAATTGAAGGTATTTTAGAAAATTCCACATAAGCTTCATCCACTACTACCAAACCTGAAAATCCTTTTATCACAGCTTCAATATCCTCCAGATTAAAACTGTTACCAGTAGGGTTATTGGGTGTTGGAATAAAAATTAATTTAGATTCAGGCTTTGTGTTATTTAAAATTGTTTCTACATCAAGTTGAAAATTTTCAATTAGGGGTACTTCATTAACATTTACACCATAAGTACGTGCAGAAACTTTGTACATTCCAAATGTGGGAGGAACAATAATTATATGATCTTTACCAGGCTCACAACAGCCAATAATAATTTGAGATATAAACTCATCACTTCCATTGCTAAGATATATTTGATTAACAGCTACCTTTTTCCATGCTGCTAATCTTTCTTTCAGTAAAGATTGCATTGGATCTGGGTATCGATTTATTTCACTGGAATATGGATTTTCATTAGCATCTAATAAAATCATTTCACGACCCTTATCAGCATATTCTTCTCTAGCAGATCGGTAAGGTTTTAATTTTAACAAATGTGATCTAACGTAACTAGTAATATCAAATGTCATTGTTGATTTTTTTTAATCGTATACTAACTGCATTTTTATGAGCTTGAAGTCCTTCAGCTTCTGACATTAACTCGATAGTTTCTCCTAAAGACATTAAGCCTTGCTTAGATATTTTTTGAAAGGTAATCGCTTTCATAAAACTATCTAAATTTAATCCACTGTATTGTTTTGCATAACCATTTGTTGGTAATGTATGGTTTGTTCCCGAAGCATAATCTCCTGCACTTTCTGGGGTATAATTCCCAATAAAGACAGAACCTGCGTTTTTTACATTAGAAACATACAAATCCTCATTTTCCATACAAATCATATAGTGCTCAGGACCATATAAATTTATGAAATCTATTGCATTTCCATCATTTGAAAAATAAATCATTTTAGAATTTTTTAATGCTTTTATTACAATATCTTTTCTAGGTAAATCAACAAGTTGTCGATTTATTGCTGAAGAAACTTTTTTTAACATAACTTGATGTGTTGTAACAAAAACAACTTGACTATCAGGGCCATGTTCTGCCTGGGATAGTAAGTCTGAGGCAATAAAATCCGGATCTGCATTTTTATCACCCATAACAAGAAGTTCACTTGGTCCTGCTGGCATATCTATAGCTACATGATAGCGAGTGGCCCATTGTTTAGCTGCGGTAACGTATTGATTACCAGGACCAAATATTTTATATACTTTTGGAATACTTTTGGTTCCTAATGTAAGTCCAGCTATTGCTTGAATACCCCCTGTTTTAAAAACTGTTCTAATTCCACATAATTGAGCTGTGTATAAAACTTCTGGAGAAATATTTCCTTCTGAATCAGGAGGAGTACATAAAATAATTTCACTACATCCTGCAATTTGAGCAGGTATTGCCAGCATTAATACAGTAGAAAATAAAGGTGCAGATCCTCCTGGAATATACAAGCCAACCTTTTCTATAGCTTTTTTTTCTTGCCAACATTGAACACCGTTTTCAGTTTCAACATAAACTTTTTCTGTTTTTTGTGCATTATGAAAAGTTTCTATATTAAGTTTTGCCCTTTGAATAGCTGTTTTAAGGGAATTACTTACTTTGTTTTCAGCACTTTTAAATTCTTCTAAACTAACTTCTAAAGAATCAATTAATATATTATCAAATTGTTTTGTATAATTTATAATTGCATGATCACCCTCTTTTTTAACCGATTTAAAAACCCTAGAAACAATAGACTCTAAATCGTTATATGAATCCGTTGGACGTTTTATTAATAAATCCCAATCATGAAAAGATGGTTCTATATAGTTTTGCATCATAATACTATTTTTTCTATTGGACAAACTAAAATATCTTCAGCACCATTAATTTTGAGTTCATCAATTACTTCCCAAAAATCATCTGCATTAATAACTGAATGGAGAGAACTCCATCCTTCTTTTGCAAGAGGTAAAACCGTAGGGCTTTTAAGCACAGGAAGTATAGAACTTAAGATTTCAATTTTATCATTAGGGGAGTTCAATAAAATATATTTAGATTTTTTCGCTCTCAAAACTGACTGAACACGAAAAAGAAGTTTTGAAATTGCTTTTAATTGAGTTAATCTCAAATTCGGAGCTTGAACTAATAAAGCTTGAGATTTTCCAATATGAACAAACTCTTTAAGATTATTTTTAAATAGAGTGCTCCCGCTAGAAACTACATCACAAATTGCATCTGCTATGCCAATGTTTGGTGCAATTTCTACAGAACCGTTTATGATATGTAATTCAGCTTTAATATTATTTTTTTCTAAGAAAGTGTTTACAGTATTAGGGTAAGAGGTAGCTATTCTCTTACCCTGAAGATCTTGAATATTTTTAAAATTTGCTGTTTTGGGTACAGCAATAGAAATTCGACATTTTGAAAAGCCTAATTTCTCAATAATCTGAAGATCTTGGCCCTTTTCTGTTAAAAGATTCTCTCCTAAAATAGCTAAATCTACAATCCCATCACGTAGATATTGTGGAATGTCACCATTTCGAAGAAAAAATACTTCCATTGGAAAATTTCTTGCAGAAGCCTTTAATTGATCTTTACCATTATCAATAGAAATTCCACAGTCCTTTAATAGTTGAAGCGAATCTTCATTAAGCCGACCTGATTTTTGTATTGCTATTCTTATCATACTTTTTTTTAATAAAAAAACCCATTTGATTTCTCAAACGGGCTTTATATTAGACTCATAAACTACCTAATACAACTCGTCTGAGAAGCAATTGGAATGATGAATATGACTCGTTTTTTTTATCATTAGTTTGCAAATATATTAAAATATTTTATATTAAATAAAAATTATTGATTGCCTAAGATAATTGGCATTCCGCTTTTACCTCCACCAATAACTATGACTTTTGAATTTGGTGACTCAGAAAGCTTTAGTGTTGCTTCAATTCCTTTTTCTTGAAGAATTTTGTCTGTTAATGAAGCGCTTAATATTCTGTTTGCTGTTGCCTTTCCTTCTGCATCGATTCTCTGACGTTCAGCTTCTTGTTTTGATTTTTCAATTCTAAAGACATATTCTAAGGCTTCTTGCTCTTGATTGAGTTTTCGTTCAATAGCCTGTCGAATAGCAATAGGAAGAGTTACGTCTCGAACTAAAACTGCATTTAATTGTAGGTGTTGATTCTCAACAACTTTTTTAGTTTCTACATAAATTTCAGCTTGAATTGCATCTCGTTTTGTAGAATATAATTGCTCAGGAGTATAGCGACCAACTACAGATCGAGCAACTGCTCTAATTTGTGGAATAATTATAATATTAAGGAAGTCCTCACCTTTAGTCTTATGTAACAAACCTAGTTCAGAAACTTTTGGCTGATATAATACAGAAATATCTAATGAAATTTCTAATCCATTTGATGACAATACTTGCATTTTGCTTTCAAATACTTCCTGTTGTTTTACATTATATATATATACTTTGTTCCATGGTGCTATTATATGAAATCCTTCTCCTAATGCAGGTTCGTCAGTAACTACTCCACCTCCAAAGGTTTTAAACAATACTCCTGCTTCACCGTATCCAATATTA
Organism: uncultured Flavobacteriaceae bacterium; assembly: GCA_913020075.1. Lineage (GTDB taxonomy): Bacteria > Bacteroidota > Bacteroidia > Flavobacteriales > Flavobacteriaceae > MS024-2A. The sequence goes on along the minus strand of CAJWAE010000033.1, from coordinate 9,364 downwards.
ATCGATGATTTAGAAATAAATATAAGTACTACAACGACCAATAGAATAACTGGTAGTCCGATTTTTGGTAATTTTTGCATGATTTTTTTTTTAAAATTTAAGTTAACATTCCTCCATCTACATGGAGCACTTGACCGGTAATATAATTAGATAAATCAGAAGCTAAAAAAACACAGGCATTAGCTACATCTTCAGGTTTTCCACCACGTTTAAGAGGAATTCCATCTCGCCAACCTTGAACAATTTCTTCGGATAGCTTATTTGTCATTTCCGTTTCAATAAAACCCGGAGCTATAACATTTGAACGAATATTTCTTGAACCCAATTCTAAAGCAATAGATTTTGAAAATCCGATGATTCCAGCTTTAGACGCTGCATAATTTGCTTGACCTGCATTTCCCCTTACACCAACTACAGAACTCATATGAATCATAGAACCATGTCGTTGTTTTAAAAAAGTACGCTGAATAGCTTTAGTCATATTGAAAATAGATTTTAAATTTATTTCAATTACTTTATCAAAATCTTCTTCGCTCATTCTCATCAATAAATTATCTTTTGTAATTCCAGCATTATTTACTAAAATATCAATAGACCCAAAGTCTTTTAATACGTCATCAATTAATTGCTGTGCAGCGTCAAAATTAGCTGCATTACTTTGATATGCTTTTACTTTAACCTCTGAGTTTTTTAGTTCTGAAACTAAATTATCTGCAGCTTCTTTATTACTACTATATGTGAAAGCTACTGAACATCCATTTTCAACAAATGTTTTAGCTATACCACTTCCAATTCCTCGACTTGCTCCAGTAATTATCGCTGTTTTTCTTGTTAATAATTTCATTGTTTAAAAAATTAATGTAGTAAGACTTCTGCTACTTTAGCTCCGATTTGTGCAGGTGAATCAACCACATGAATTCCACATTCTCGCATAATCCGTTTTTTAGCTTCTGCAGTATCTTCGTTTCCACCAACAATAGCTCCTGCATGACCCATAGTTCTTCCCTTTGGAGCTGTCTCACCGGCAATAAAACCAATTACAGGTTTTTTATTACCTGTAGATTTAATCCATTTTGCTGCATCAGCTTCTAGCTGTCCACCTATTTCCCCAATCATAACTATACACTCGGTGTCTGGATCGTTCATGAATAACTCAACTGCATCTTTTGTTGTTGTCCCAATAATTGGATCTCCACCAATTCCAATCGCAGTAGATATCCCCATACCTTTACGTACAACTTGATCTGAAGCTTCATATGTTAAGGTTCCAGATTTTGAAACAATACCTACTTTACCCTTTTTAAAAACAAATCCAGGCATTATACCTACTTTTGCCTCTCCTGGTGTAATAACTCCTGGGCAGTTTGGGCCTATTAATGTGCATGATTTACTTTTCACATATTGAAATGCTTTGGTCATATCATTTACAGGGATTCCTTCAGTGATAGTTATGATTACTTTTATTCCTGCATCTGCTGCTTCCATTATTGCATCAGCAGCAAAAGCTGGAGGCACAAATAGGATCGAAGTGTCTGCACCAACTTCTTTTACAGCATCAGCTACTGAATTGAAAACAGGTTTGTCAAGGTGTATTTGCCCTCCTTTACCTGGAGTTACTCCCCCAACAATATTTGTTCCATATTCAATCATTTGGGTAGCATGAAAAGTTCCTTCACTTCCCGTAAATCCTTGAACAATAATTTTTGAATTCTTGTTTACAAGTACACTCATATTGTATTTATTTCAATTTAATTAGTAATATTATTTATTCTTTAACACGTTCTATATAACTAGATTTTTCTGTATCAATTTTTATTTTATCCCCTTCATTAATAAATAATGGAACATTAATTGTTGCACCAGTTATTACAATAGCAGGCTTTGTTGCATTAGTGGCTGTATTTCCCTTTAAACCAGGCTCTGTATGAGTAATTTCTAAAACAACACTAGCTGGCATATCGGCGGAAAGAGGCATTCCATCTTCCGTATTGACAGAAATAGAGACTAATTCCCCTTCTTTTAATAGACCTGGAGAATCCAGAATGTTTTTTTCGACAACTATCTGATTGAAGTCATCTGTATTCATAAAATGAAACTGATCACCTTCGCTATATAGATATTGATATTTTTGAGTTTCAACACGGACATCTTCAATTTTATTACCTGCTGAAAAAGTATTATCAATAACTTTTCCAGTTGTTATGCTTCTTAACTTAGTTCTAACAAAAGCTGGACCTTTACCTGGTTTAACATGGAGAAATTCAATAATTTTAAAAATATCATTGTTATACTTAATGCACAAACCTTTTCTTATATCCGATGTTGATGCCATAATTTAATATTAGTTTTTTTGGAAATATCCTTTCATAATTCCTCTTTTTGAATTACTTACGAATTGGATAATTTCATCACGTTCAGGTGTAGCTTTCATCTCTGCTTCAATCACTCTAATAGCTTGAGCGTTATTATATTTATTCTGAAATATAATACGATATATATTTTGAATTTCATGAATTTTTTTCAAAACAAATCCTTTTCGTCTTAAACCAATCGAATTAACTCCCATATAAGAAAGTGGTTCGCGAGCAGCTTTTACAAAAGGTGGAACGTCTTTCCTAACTAAAGATCCACCTGAAATAAATGCATAATCACCTATGGTACAATTCTGATGAATTGCAGCTAATCCAGCTAATATTACGTGATTTCCAATTTTTATATGTCCTGCTAAAGTGCTATTGTTAGAAAAAATACAATAATCACCTATTGAACAATCATGAGCTATATGTGAATATGCCATAATAAGACAGTTGTTTCCTATTATGGTTCTTCCTGTGTCTGAAGTCCCTCTATTAATTGTTACACACTCTCTTATTGTTGTATTATTACCAATTATAGCTATAGAGTCTTCCCCTTTAAATTTCAAATCTTGAGGTATTCCACTTATAACTGCACCAGGAAAAATTTTACAACCACTTCCAATTCTAGCTCCCTCCATAATAGTAACATTGGATCCAATCCAAGTCCCTTCGCCTATCTCAACATTTTTATGAATAGTAGTAAAAGGATCAACCATTATACTATCTGAGAGTTTCGCTTCAGGATGAATAAAAGAAAGAGGTTGTATCATATAAGTGATTTTTATTTTACGATTCTCTTTTTGAAATTTGTGCCATCAAGTCACCTTGACTAACTAGCTGGCCATTTACAAACGCATATCCTCTAACATTACAAATACCACGCCGTATAGGAGTTGTTAACTCTAATTTAAATATGAGAGTATCTCCAGGATATACTGGACGTTTAAATTTAACATTATCAATTTTCATAAAAAAAGTTAAATAATTTTCGGGATCTGGCACAGTACTTAGCACCAATACTCCGCCTGCTTGGGCCATTGCTTCAATTTGAAGAACACCAGGAAAAACGGGAGCACCTGGAAAATGTCCTTGAAAAAAAGATTCATTCATCGTAACATTTTTTAATCCAACAACATGACTTTCTGTCAATTCAAGAATTTTGTCAACCAATAAAAATGGAGGTCGATGTGGCAACATGTCCATGATCTGATTAACATCCATAACAGGTGGTTTTGTCAAATCAACTGAAGGATAATTTGACTTACGATTATTTTTTATGATAGACAACAACTCTTTTGCAAAGTCAGTATTTATTTTATGTCCTGGTTTATTTGAAATTATACGCCCCTTTATTGGCATTCCACACAAAGAAAGATCTCCTATTACATCCAATAATTTATGTCTTGCTGCTTCATTTGGATGATGAAGGGTAAGATTGTCTAATATTCCGTTTGATTTAACTATAATTTCATCTTTACCAAAGGCTTTTTTTAGAGTATCCATATTTCTATCTGCTAATGGTCTATCTACATATACTATAGCATTATTGAGATCACCTCCTTTAATCAAACCATTATCAAGTAACATTTCTAATTCATGTAAAAAACTAAAAGTTCTGGAGGAAGCAATTTCTTTTTCAAAATCAGCAATATCAAGAAGCGAAGCATTTTGGGTTCCCAAAACTTTAGTTTGAAAATCAATCATTACAGTATATTCTGTATGAGCTGAAGGAAGTAATATGATTTCACTTCCAGTATCTGGACAAGTGTGGTGAATTAATTCATTTACTACAAAAACCTCTTGTAATTGTTCTTGCTCTAAAACCTTAGCATCCTTAATAGCATCAACAAAAGTCTGGGAGGAACCATCCATAATAGGAAGTTCACTTCCATCTATTTCTATAAAACAATTATTAACAGACATTCCCATTAAAGCAGCCAATAAATGTTCCGTAGTTTGAACCTCAACTCCTTCTTTTTCTAAAGTTGTACCACGTTCTGTTCGAGATACAAAATTTGCCATAGCAGGAATTTCTATAAATGGATTTAAATCAATTCTACGAAAAACAATACCAGTATTTTCTGGTGCTGGATTAAGAGATAATTTAACTTTTTTACCCGAGTGTAAACCAATTCCGTATAAAACGACAGATTTGGATAAAGTTTTTTGATGATTAAATTCTTTTATCATTATTAAATATCTTTTTCTAATTCGCGTAATCTAAATTCAAAATCAGGGAATTTTTTAAAAAGCAAATATGATTTGAAATATGATTTATAATCCATTGCAGGGTTTCCTTGAACTGACTTTCCGTTTGGTATATTTTTTATCACCCCCGCTTGACCTTGAATTTTAACATTATCTCCAATTACCAAATGGCCAGCTATTCCTGCTTGTCCACCAATTAGGCAGTAATTTCCGATTTTAGTAGATCCAGCTATACCTGATTGAGCAGCAATAACAGTATGAGCACCTATTTCAACGTTATGTGCAATTTGGACTAAATTATCAAGTTTCACACCATCATTAATAATAGTTTCTCCCAAAGTTGCTCGATCAACAGTTGTATTTGAGCCGATTTCAACGTTATTTTTAATAACTACATTTCCAATTTGGGGAATTTTAATGTACTCTCCTGATTTTTGAGGAGCAAAACCAAAACCGTCAGAACCTATTACAACTCCGCTATGTAAAATGCAATTTGATCCAATTTTACAATCCTCTAAAACACTTACTCGTGAATGTAAAAAAGTATTCTTCCCAATTTTAACATTTTTACCAATGACACAGTTTGAGTCAATCTTAACTCCTTCTTCAATCTGGGCATATTCTCCAACAACAGTATTATGTCCTATATAAACATCTTTATTGACTTTAACTGATGAGTGAATTTTAGCTGTTTTTTCTATTCCAGTAAGATTATTTTTTTTGCTTTCGGCAAATTCAATTAGTAAATCAGTGAAAGATACGTAAGGATCAACAACGCGAATTAGTGTAAAGTCATGCTTTATTTTGATCTTTAAGTCATTACTAATTAAAATAATACTGGCCCTTGTTTTAGGTAAAAATTTAATATACTTGGGGTTGGCTACAAAAGTTAAAGATCCTTTTGCTGCATTCTCAATTTTTGAGAGTTTATTTATTTGAACTTTAGAATCACCTTCAACAGTACCGTTAAGTTTTTCTGCAATTTCTTTAGCTATAAAATTCATATCGTAAAAATATGAATTTTATAGTGATTTTTTTAGTTTAGGATAGCACAAATAATATTTAAAAATTGGTGTTGAAAAATATTTAAAATCCAAATAGCCTATTGCTTTATCAATAGGTATTGTATTTCCAGATTTTTCTTTTAATAAAATCTGTGCTTGGTCTGAAGTGTACATTTGATTTGAGACGCTTCCTTTAAAAACAAAACAATCCTCTTCTTCAGGCAAAAGTTTTAAAGGATCTAAAAGTCTTTTCTTTTTTGTTAAATCTATATCTGAAAAAGGGTTTGACTGAACCTCAATATTAGGCAAGTCTCTGTTAATTAGTTGAAGGGATAGGTTTCTTAAAGTAAAATCTTCATGGGATTTCCAAGATTTTAAAAGAGAAACTATATCTGAATCATCTAGAGAAAGATAATGTTCTAGAATTTCTGGATTAAATGACTCAGAATCTAATCTTGACAAAAAAGGATATAAGCAGTTAGCTTTATCAATTAACTCTTCCCCACTTTCAATTAGCTGTCTATATCTTGATAGTGATTTTACTAAAATAAGCTCTGCAGCCAAGCTTGTTTTATGTAAATAAACCTGCCAATACATCATTCTTCGCGCTAATAAAAACTTTTCTAATGAATGAACACCCTTACTTTCGAAAACTAGCTGTTCGTTTTCTACATTCATCATTTCAATAATTCGATTGGTATTAATGTTTCCCTCTGTCACCCCTGTATAAAAGCTGTCTCGCTTTAAATAATCTAACCGATCAACATCAACTTGTCCTGAAACAAGTTGATGCATGAATTTTCTATTATAATTATTAGTGAAAATTTTTAATGCTAAATCTAATCTTCCGTTATATCTTTTATTTAATTTGTTAATTACCCATATTGAAACATCTTCATGATGAATTCCTTGAAGTAATGATTTTTCAGTTGCATGAGAAAATGGACCATGACCAATGTCATGTAATAAAATAGAAACCTTCATAGCCTCTTTTTCTTCTGAAGTAAATAGTACACCTTTTTTTTGAAGTACTTCTATCGATTTAACCATTAAATGCATAGCGCCAATTGCATGTTCAAAACGAGTATGATGAGCTCCGGGATAAACTAAACTTGAAAGTCCCATTTGAGAAATTCTTCTTAATCTCTGAAAATAAGGATGATTAATAAGTTCTAGGATCAAATCAGATTCTATCGCAATAAATCCATAAATTGGATCATTAAATAAAGTATTTTTATATTCCACCAAAAAGTGTTAAAAATTATACAAATATAACAAATGGATCAAATAAAAATTTTGTGGGTAGATGATGAGATCGAAATGCTAAAACCTCATTTTATTTTTTTGGAAGAACGCGGTTATATAGCAACCCCTTGTTCAAATGGTCAAGACGCTTTGGATTTAATAGATATTAACACCTATGACATTATATTATTGGATGAAAATATGCCTGGTTTAAGTGGTCTCGAAACACTTAATGAAATAAAAAACAGAAAATCAAATCTTCCTGTAATTATGATTACTAAAAATGAAGAAGAAAAAATCATGGAAGAGGCTATTGGAGCTAAAATTTCAGATTATTTAATCAAACCTGTTAATCCACATCAAATACTTTTGTCCCTAAAACGTGTTTTAAATCATAAACACCTCATTGCAGAAAAAATAACTCGAAATTACCAAAAAGATTTTGGAAAAATCGCTCATTCTCTATTGGACTTAGAGACTTCTGATGATTGGATTGAATATTTCAAAAAAATGATGCATTGGGAGCTAGAACTTGAATCATTAGAAGATTCTAGCATGTTAAAAATATTTGAAAATCAAATGAAAGATGCAAATGCTCAATTTGCTAAATTTATAGAGAAAAATTATTCTGATTGGATTAATAATGAAAAGGGACCTGTTTTATCTCATAAATTATTTCAAAAATATGTACTCCCCGAAATTAAACAACATAAACCCACACTTTTATTAATGATTGATAACTTACGTTTTGACCAGTGGAGGACAATTCTTCCTGAAATCAGAAATATTTATACGGTTGTTAACGAAAAAAATTATTTTAGCATATTACCTACAACAACCCAATATGCTCGAAATGCTTTTTTTTCAGGACTAACTCCTCTTGAAATTGAAAGAAAATTTCCTTCTTGGTGGAAAAATGATACAGATGAAGGAGGTAAAAATCTTTATGAATTCGAACTTTTAAAAGCTCAATGTAACCGATTAGGAATGGACAGACCCGTTAGCTATCATAAAATAACTCAACTACAACACAGTCAACAACTAATCAAAAATTTACAAAATCATACACACGAAGGTTTAACTTCTGTAGTCTATAATTTTGTGGATATGATCTCCCATGCAAAAACAGAGATGGAAGTGATTAAAGAATTAGCTCCTGACAATAAAGCTTATCGTTCATTAACACTAAGTTGGTTTAAAAATAGCCCCTTGAAAGAGCTTATCAAAAAGGCTGCATTATTAGGATTCAAACTCTTACTTACGACAGATCACGGAACCATTAATGTATCTAAACCAAGTGCTGTAATTGGTGATAAAGAAACTAGTTTAAATCTTAGATACAAAACTTCTAAAAACTTAAGTTTTGAATTCAAAGATGTAATAGATTGTAAAGATCCAAAAACATTTAAATTACCTGCGACGTCATTTAATAGTAGGTTTATTTTCGCAAAAAGTGATTCATATTTTGTTTATAAAAACAATTATAATAAATATGTTAATTTATTTTGTAACACATTCCAACACGGAGGTGTTTCTTTAGAAGAAATGATTATTCCATTTGTTGTATTACTTCCCCGATAGCATTACATTTACAGGATGTATTTAAATTTTAAAAAAGAAAATTTAGAAGTCACTGCCTCAAAATTAGTTAAATGTTTTTCAAAGAATGTTGTTCGTATTGATGGAGTTATGGGCGCAGGAAAGACTACTTTAATTGCTCAGCTTTGTAAAAAATTAGGTGTTAAAGATGAAATTAATAGTCCTACTTTTTCTTTAGTAAATACATATTCAGGAAGTAAAGGGCCTATCTATCATTTCGATTTTTATAGACTAAATAATTCTGATGAAGCATTAGATATTGGGATTGAAGAGTATTTTGAGTCTGGAAACTTATGTCTATTGGAATGGGCAGAAAAAATAACACCACATCTTCCATTGGATTATGATCATTTTAAAATTGAAATATTGAATCATGATACTAGAATATTAAGTTTAATAAATTCATAAATTATTTTATAAATGAAAATTTTATATCGACTAGGATTTTATTTAGGAGGGGTTTCTATTGGCCTTATTTTCTTAGCTTTTATATTTGATGGAAAAAAAACAAGTTTTGACTATTCCCCCTCCGCACGTGTAAAAAAAAACTTATTACAAAAAATAATTTTAATTTCAGATAACACTAAAAAAGAAAACCCTCAACTAACCGACAGCCTAATACGTTTTTACATTAGCAAAGGAAATGTAAATTTTTCAAAAAGTGAAACTAAAAGAGATTCGTGTCGCTTATATCATATCGAATTAGAGAATAAAACCATAGCTTATTTAGAGGTAGTGAATTGTAAAAATACACTTCGTTTAATTAAAATAAAAACACTTTAAGCACCTTTTCTTCTTTTTAATTCTTTATCAATTAGAACAAGTTCTCTGGGAGTTTGTCCACTGATCGAGGTGTTTTCCTCAGCTCTCCTAATTAAATAAGGAATCACTTTTCTAACAGGACCATATGGAACGTATTTAACCACACGATAACCCTCTGCGGCTAGATTA
>CAJWAE010000032.1 GCA_913020075.1 uncultured Flavobacteriaceae bacterium | reverse complement strand
AAAAAGATCCACCGCTTCTAATTGACAAAAAGATCTTAAAAATGGAATAACTTGATCTGTGGGAAGATTTTTTAGTCCACTAGCAATAATTTGATTTGGATCCGTACAAGCTATTCCTGTTCGTTTAGTTCCAAAATCAATCCCAACTAAACAACCCATTTGTTTTTTTTACAAATATACTTTTTTCATAAAGATTTACTTTACAACAATCACATCGAATTCTTTATATTTGAAAAAAAATGAAAATGCAAGAAATCATTGAAGCAGCATGGGAAAATAGAAATCTTCTAAAAGAAGAAAAGACTAAAGAAACCATTCGAAAAGTGATTAATCAGCTTGACGAAGGAAAACTTCGTGTTGCAGAACCAAAAAACGGTGATTGGCAAACCAATGAGTGGATTAAAAAGGCAGTAGTTCTATACTTTCCAATTCAAAAAATGGAAACTTTAGAAGCAGGGCCTCTTGAATTTTACGATAAAATCCCACTAAAAAATGGCTACAAAGAAAAAGGAGTTCGAGTTGTTCCTCATGCAGTTGCACGACATGGAGCTTATATTTCAAAAGGAGTAATTCTCATGCCTAGCTTTGTTAATATAGGAGCATATGTAGATGAAGGAAGCATGGTAGATACTTGGGCAACTGTCGGAAGTTGTGCTCAAATTGGAAAAAATGTACATATAAGCGGAGGTGTTGGGATAGGGGGAGTTTTAGAGCCACTTCAGGCTGCTCCAGTAATCATTGAAGATAATGTCTTTTTAGGTTCTCGTAGTATCGTTGTAGAGGGAGTTCGAATAGGTGAAGAGGCTGTATTAGGAGCCAATGTTGTCCTTACTGGATCAACCAAAATTATTGATGTTACAAGTAATAAACCAATCGAACGTAGAGGCTTTGTGCCCCCAAGATCTGTAGTTATTCCTGGTAGTTATTCCAAAGCTTTTCCTGCTGGAAACTACCAAGTACCATGCGCTTTAATTATTGGCCAGCGTAAAGAAAGTACAAATAAAAAAACATCTCTTAACGAGTCCCTTCGCGAACACAATGTAGCTATTTAAGTTTTGAGTTTACCATGTCTGAATCTAGCAAAAAATAATTTAACTGATAATCGAAATTTAAAGATCCTAAACACAAAAAGCTTTGATTCTATAATTTTGGATGGGGTAGACTATATTGTATCTTTGATAAATACTAATAAAGCTAATCTTATTTTAAAAGTGATTAAATTGAAGTTGAAAGATTCTTTAAAGCCCTAAGTATTTGAAATTACAAGATGATTTTACTGAAACACTTAAAAGTCAACTCTTTAACGTTTTAAAAGAGGTTGTTTCTGATTTGGATATCAAAGCCTATATTATTGGTGGCTTTGTACGTGATCATTTACTGAATAGGAAAGAAAAAAATGATGTTGATATTGTAGCAATAGGTTCTGGAATTGATCTCGCTCATGCAGTTCAAAAAAAATTAATTGGCTCCAAACCGGTTAAAGTATTTAAAACATATGGTACTGCAATGATTCAGTGGAATAATATTGATTTAGAATTTGTAGGTGCTCGGAAAGAATCCTATAGTTATGAAAGTAGAAACCCAAAAGTTAGCTCAGGAACTTTAGAAGATGATCAGAACCGAAGAGATTTTAGTATTAATGCGATGGCTATCAGTTTAAATAAAATAGATTTTGGAAAAATAGTTGATCCCTTTCAGGGACTAGAAGATTTGAAAAATAAGATTTTAAAAACTCCACTTAATCCAAATATCACATATTCAGATGATCCACTTCGTATGCTTCGTGCAATCCGATTTGCCAGTCAACTAGACTTTAAAATTGAAGAAACCTCTTTTCAAGCAATAATTGAAAATGCTGCTCGAATTGAAATTATTTCAAAGGAGCGAATAGTAGATGAGCTAAATAAAATTATGCTGACCCCAAAACCTTCAAAAGGATTTATTTTATTAGAAAAGACAGGATTACTCACATATATTCTGCCTGAATTATTGGCTTTAAAAGGTGTAGAAGAAATTGAAGGCCACACTCATAAAGATAATTTTTACCATACTCTCGAAGTAGTAGATAATTTGTGTAAAAACAGTAATGATCTTTGGTTAAGGTGGGCAGCTTTACTGCATGACATTGGCAAAGCACCTACTAAAAAATTTAAACCTCCGACTGGATGGACCTTTCATAACCATGAATTTTTGGGTGCAAAAATGATTTATAAAATTTTTAAACGACTTAAAATGCCATTGAATGATAAAATGAAATTCGTTCAAAAGATGGTTCTCATGAGTTCACGTCCAATAATTATTGCTGAACATCATGTTACTGATTCTGCTATACGTAGATTAATTTTCGATGCAGGTTCGTTTATTGACGATCTTATAAAATTATGTGAAGCAGACATTACTACAAAAAATCCAGAACGGTTTAAACAATATCACAACAATTTTAAAATTGTTCGTGAAAAAATTATTGCATTAGAAGAAAAAGATCATTTAAGAAAGTTCCAACCTCCGATTAGCGGAGAAGAAATTATGAATTATTTTAAATTAAAACCTTCAAAAGAAATTGGCATGATTAAAGAAGCAATTAAGGAGGCTATTTTAGAGGGTGAGATTTCAAATGAATTTGAAGCAGCCTTCAGAAAAATGAAAGATGAAGGAAAAAAATTAGGTCTTTCGCGTCATGAAAAATAAGTATAAAATCCTTATCATTTCCAGCCTAATACTAGTTTATTTAGTGATAGCAGCAGGATCAGTAGTCAGAATGACAGGAAGCGGCATGGGATGTCCAGACTGGCCAAAATGTTTTGGTTATTTAATTCCACCTACAGAGCGGGTTCAATTAGACTGGAAATCCAATCATGAATATCATGAGGGTGAAGTAATAATTTTGAATGAAAGCTTAAGAGTAGCTGTTAAAAATTTTATTTCCCTAAAAGAATACAAGAAAACTAACTGGAGTAATTACACTAAACACGATTATGCCCTCTTTAACCCTACACATACTTGGATTGAATTTATAAATAGACTTTTGGGAGCACTAGCTGGTTTAGCAACTTTTTTATTACTTATTAGTGCTTTAATTCGAATAAAAAAAGATCTCTGGGCAAGTATAGTGTCATTACTAATAGTCTTTGGTATGGGATTTCAGGCCTGGTTAGGTAAAACAGTTGTAGACTCCAATTTACTTCCATTCAAAATCACTATGCACATGACAGTAGCATTAATAATAGTTCTTCTACTTGTTTTTTTACTTCAACGAGAAAAAGTTATTATTGAGAAATTACCTAAATCTTCAAGTTTTATTTGGATTTTAGGGTTGGGACTTATATTAACTTTAATACAAATTGGGATGGGAACCCAAGTGCGACAATTTATAGATAATCAAATGCATTCAACTAATCTAAATCAAGCTTCTGAATGGCTTAAACGTCCTCCACTTCTTTTTTATATTCATCGTAGTTTTTCGTTAATTGTTATTTTGACACATGGTTATCTTGGTCTAAGATTATACCAAAATAAATATATCCCCCAGGTATTTAAAATAATTCTTGGTCTAATTGGCTTTGAAATTCTCACTGGAATTTGGATGTATTATTTTGATTTTCCATTTTCTTCACAACCACTTCATTTAGTTCTTGCCTCATTGTTATTTGGAGCACAAAGCTATTTTATGATTACTGTTAAAAAACAACTATGATATACCGTATTAGAATTATTCTAGACTTTGAAAAAGATGTACTTCGTGACATCGAAATAGAAGAAACAGCTACACTTGAAGACCTACACCATTCGATCACTCAGGCTTTTGGATTTTTGGGTAATGAAATGGCCTCCTTTTATAAGTCTAATGAAGATTGGGAACAAGGAGAAGAATTGGCTTTAGAACCAATGGATTTGTTGCAACCAAAGATGGATGAAGCTCCTTTAAATACCATATTTTCATCTAGTTTACATAATCTTATTTACGTTTACGATTTTTTAAGTCTTTGGACTTTTTTTGTGGAGTTGATTGAAACAGGAGAATCCTTTTCAACAACTACCTACCCTAATTTAATTTATGCTCAAGGAGAAGTTCCTGACGAAGCTCCAGAAAAAAAGTTTGAAAGTGAACAAGGGAATTTTTTCGAAGAAAGTGAAGAAAATGATCTAGAAGAAAACGATTATAACGACAGTGATTTTTATTGAAATAGATTATACATGTCAACTTTTTCGTAGTGAAAACGAACAAAGTTGAAGGAAGCCTTCATTATATCTCCTATAGATTTACTTTCTGCAAAAGATTTTTCGTTAGTAAATTTATAAATTTCATTTCTTAAACGTTTTAAATTTTCTGGTCGTGTCAAGGTTTCTTCTTGCATTATTTCGACTAATCTTTCCAAACGATCACCTGAGGTAATAATCCTTCGCGCAACAGTTGATCTTTCCTCAATCTTGTATTGATTAATAGAGTTTTGATTTAGTTTAGTTTTAACCACCTCCATTAATTCAAAATTTTCTTTGAAAAATTGAGGCCGATAAACAGAAAATCTACCTTCAAAAGATTGTTGATCAAAATCAATTGGGCGAATCTTATAAATAACTTGATCAAAATCATGTGTAGGAACTACAACATAATTATATGAACGCATATCTCCCAATAAACGAATCATACATCTTTCATTAAACTTCACATACTCTTTTGCTATTTGAGACTTTTCTGAATCATTACATTTTGACAAAAATTCTTTAATAAAAACATCGCCAGGAATTCCTGCAATATGCTCTTCAATAAGAGTATTATCGTTTACTAGAAAGTTTAGATTATATGGAGAAAGCATATGTTCAAACTCGAGTCCATAAATCCTTGAGGCATCTGTTTTTTTTAAATAATAATATGTGAAGTTGTCATTTAAGATATTCCTAATCTTAATTCGAAAAGGTTTTGAATTTCCAAAAGTACAATAATCAATTGCATCAACATTTAAGAAAGGAATTCCAGATACATTCCCATCGGAATGTAAAAGGGTATATATTTTTTTTAAATTATAATCAATCTCTCTTCGTTCACTGTCTGTGTAATAAACTCTAACCCAAAGGGTATCTTCATCTTTTTTATCATAAACGGCAACAGAACCTGAAAAACGAAGTAAGTCATCGTAAAAAATAGGTGTATCAATCCAGCGATCATATGCTTTTAAAAAGGATGCTAGTTCAGATGATATCGGATAAAATGGTTTTTTTTTTGAAATTAATTTTTCTTCCATTCCCTCTTTTTATCAAATGTACTATCTTTTGCGTAACAATTAAAGTAGTCAATCGTTTATTATATTAGGTTTATTTTATGGGGGAAATTCTTTTGAAAATTGAAAACATTAGTAAATATTACGGAAGTATAAAGGCAGTTGACAAACTGTCTATTACTATTAAAAAAGGAAATATATATGGTCTTTTAGGACCAAATGGTAGTGGTAAATCTACTACTTTAGGAATGATATTAAACGTAGTTAATCCGTCAGAAGGAAGCTTTGAATGGTTCGAAGGAAAATTGAATAACCATCAAGCTCTTAAGAAGATAGGCGCAATAATTGAACGTCCTAATTTTTATCCATACATGACAGCTATTCAAAATCTTAAACTAATTTGTCAAATAAAAAAATGTTCCTATGATAGTATAACGGAAAAACTTGAATTAGTCAGACTTTGGGACAGAAGAAATAGTAGTTTTAGTTCATACTCTTTAGGAATGAAACAACGTCTTGCTATTGCAGCAGCTCTAGTCAATAATCCCGAAATATTAATATTAGATGAACCAACAAACGGCTTAGACCCTGAAGGGATAGAACAAATTCGAAAACTAATTAAATTAACAGCCTCAAAGGGTACAACTATAATTTTAGCATCTCACTTACTTGACGAAATTGAAAAAACGTGTAATAAAGTGATTGTTTTAAAAAATGGGAAGAAATTTTATGAGGGTCCAACTGATCAAATTACTCAAACACACGGCTATTTTGAAATTGGAGCAACTGATTTAAAAAAACTTAAATTATTTTTAGAGTCTATACCTCAAATTCAACAATTGAAATGGAATGACCCTTTTTATCATGTATCCCTCAATGAAGCATTGAGCGAAGATAAGCTTTCACAATTATTAGTTAATGAAACAATTTTTATTACTCACTTTGTAAAAAAACAACCTTCTTTAGAACAAGAATATCTAACCTTAATACAATAATAATTTGATTCGTCTTCTAGTTATTGAACTTCATAAGATTTGGTACAATAGAATATCCAAAACTCTCATTTTTGGATATTTTTTATTGATTTTTAGTGTGGCTATTTTTAGTACTCTTAAAGTAGAGATAGGACCGATTGAATTTTATTTTGCAGAACAAGGAATCTTTGATTTTCCTTACATATGGCATTTTAATACATTCATTATTAGCTTACTGAAGATATTTTTTGCTGTGGTAATTGTTGCAATGATTGGAAATGAATACTCATACCGAACTTTAAAACAAAATTTAATTGATGGATTAAGTAAAAAAGAATTTATACTCTCAAAGACATACACTATTCTAGCTTTTGTTGTATCATCTACCTTATTGGTTTTTTTAATTTCATTAATTCTAGGTATTCTGTATTCAGATTATACCGAATTGTCAATAATTTTTTCTGATCTAGAATATCTCATAGCCTTTGCTGTAAAACTTTTTGGCTTTTTTAGTTTCTGTTTATTTTTGTCAATATTAATTAAAAAATCTGCTTTTTCACTTGGGTTTTTGGGTTTTTGGCAAGTTTTTGAAGGGATTTGTTATGGTTTAATGAAATGGAAATTATCAGATTCAATTCCACAGCTTTCTGCAGAACAAATCTTTCAGTTTTTTCCACTAAATGCTATGTCTAATCTTATTAAAGAGCCTTTCACTAGACTCTCTGCATTTCAGAATATTGCTCAAGAATTTGGTGATGGATTTAATAAAGATTATTCAGTTTCTTTATTAAGTATAATTATCGTTTTATTTTGGTCGTTTTTATTTATTTGGGGGGCCTATGTCATTCTTAAAAAAAATGATTTATAGTTTCTTTCACTTAAGTTCTATAAACTGAGTGCTATATTTCTTAATTTTGAATTTTTAAAATTAATATGCAATTTAAACTCGTTTCAGAATTTAAACCAACTGGAGATCAACCCCAGGCTATTGAAGAAATTGTATCTCAGTTTAAAAACAAAGATCCATACATAACACTGCAAGGAGTTACAGGTTCTGGAAAGACTTTTACAATGGCTAATGCAGTTGAGCGTTTACAAAAACCAACACTAGTTTTAGCTCATAATAAAACCCTTGCAGCTCAACTTTATTCGGAGTTTAAACAATTTTTTCCTGAAAATGCAGTAGAGTATTTTGTGTCTTATTATGATTATTATCAGCCAGAGGCATATATTCCTTCTAGCGGAACTTATATTGAAAAAGACTTGTCAATAAATGAAGAAATTGAAAAACTCCGCTTAAGCACTACCTCTTCACTCCTATCTGGTAGACGTGATGTAATCGTTGTGGCTTCAGTTTCTTGTTTATATGGAATTGGTAATCCTGCAGAATTTGAAAAAAATGTTATAAAAATCAAAAAGGATCAACAGATTTCTAGAACACAATTGATGCAAAGTTTAGTCCAAAGTTTGTATTCTAGAACTACAGCTGAATTCAGTCGAGGAAACTTTAGAGTGTTGGGAGATATTATTGATGTTTTTCCAGGATATTCTGACATTGCATACAAAGTTCATTTTTTTGGGGATGAAATAGAACTTATAGAAGCATTCGATCCAATCAATAACTCTCGCCTAGAGCAATACGAGAAAGTCAATATATATCCAGCTAATATTTTTGTTACCTCACCCGAAATCCTTCAAAATGCAATACAAAAGATACAAGAAGACTTAGTAAAACAAGTAGATTATTTTAAAGAAATCGGAAAGCATCTGGAAGCTAAAAGGCTTCTTGAACGCACTGAGTTTGATTTGGAAATGATACGGGAACTAGGTTATTGTTCAGGAATAGAAAATTATTCTCGATACTTGGACGGACGAGATCCAGGAACACGTCCATTTTGTTTATTAGACTATTTTCCAGATGACTTTCTAATGATTGTGGATGAAAGTCATGTTACTATTTCTCAAGTTCACGCAATGTATGGTGGAGATCGGAGTCGTAAAGAAAATTTAGTGGAATATGGTTTTAGATTACCTGCTGCCATGGATAATCGGCCTCTAAAATTTGAAGAATTTGAAGCCTTACAAAACCAAGTTTTATATGCAAGCGCTACTCCAGCGGATTACGAATTGGAAAAAACTGAAGGCGCTTTTGTAGAACAAATAATTCGCCCTACTGGTCTTTTGGACCCAGTTATTGAAGTACGTCCCAGTTTAAATCAAATAGATGATTTAATTGAAGAAATTCAGCAACGTGTGGAAAAAGACGAACGTACTCTTGTTACTACACTTACCAAGCGGATGGCGGAAGAACTCACTAAATACTTAAGTCGTGTAAATATACGTTGTCGTTATATTCATAGTGATGTTGACACTTTAGAACGAGTTGAAATAATGCAAGATCTTCGTAAAGGAATATTTGACGTGCTTATAGGAGTTAATCTATTAAGAGAAGGTCTCGATCTTCCTGAAGTTTCTCTTGTTACAATATTAGATGCTGATAAAGAGGGGTTTTTACGTTCTGCTCGTTCACTAACTCAAACAGTTGGTCGTGCAGCAAGAAACATTAATGGCAAAGCCATTTTGTATGCTGATGTAATTACAAAAAGTATGCAAAAAACAATTGATGAAACCAATTATCGTCGAAAAAAACAAATCGATTATAACACAAAACATAAACAAATCCCTACAGCTTTAAATAAATCTTTAAACAGTGCACTTGCTAAGAATTCAGTTGCCACTTATGCTTTAGAACTAGAAAACCGTAAAGTAGCAGAAGAGGCAAATCGATATTTAACCAAACCTCAAATCGAAAAGCGAATTCGAGAAGTTAGAAAAGCTATGGAAAAAGCTGCAAAATCATTAGACTTTTTAGAAGCAGCAAAATTTCGAGATGAAATCAAAGTTCTACAAAAACAATTATAAATAGATTTTAATAATTTATTTTTTTACTAATCGATTAATTCTAATAATTAAATAAAGGAGATGAAAAGAATATCTTTCACAATATTTATATTTTATATTTCACTAATAACTCTGTCATCAAAACTTTCAGGTCAAGAAATTAGTGCTACTATTGTCGATAGCTTATCTAAAAAACCAATTTCATTTGCAACAATTTATTTGTCTAACAATAAAGGTGTTGTTTCCAATGAAGATGGTGAATTTAAAATATCATATGACTTGACTTCAAAAAAAAATGATTCCCTATTTATATCATGTATGGGATACAAAAAGCTGAGCTTTCATATTTCTGAATTTAAAGATTCTATAATCTACCTACCTCCTACTTCTATTGAATTAAATTCGATTATTCTGTCAAACAATACACTGACCGCAGAACAAGTAGTAGAACAAATAAGACAGGAAATTTCCAGAAAATACGAATTAGGATTCACAAAGAAAAAGTTATTTTTTAGACAATCGGGCATAGAACAAATTATTAAACTCAATGTGAAAATTAAGAAAAGCTCCATAAATGAATTCAATCAAACTTTTTGGGATAGTACCTTAAAAAAAATTCCAAGAAAAGCAGAAAGGCACAATGAAATCTTAGGAAATCTTTATGGTGATTTTTCAATAATTAATCAAAAGCTAGAACTCAAAAAAGCACTCGAATTAGAAGATAAAAAAGTTACTGCTGTTTTTAAAAATATAGAAAACCTTTTTGGCACTATTTTAAAAGAAAACGTGAAGACTGATTCGTATTTCAAAATCCGTACAGGTATACTTGGAACTAAGGTAGATGCTAATAAAATCTTTGACTCTAAGGATCACGATACATTAAGTATTATAAAAAAGGATAGTATTAAAAAAAACTCTTTCCTTCAATCAAGGAAAAGAATTATAACAAATATAAATCAGTTATTTAAAGATGAAAAACTAAATCTTTTTATCTTAAAAAAATCTAAAAAGTATACTTTTAAAATAACCAAATTTACTTATTTTGGTGAAACACCTGTCTATATTATATCGTTTGATCCTAAAGAAAATGAAGACTATAAAGGAAAAATTTATGTGGATGCAGATCAAATGACATTAATACGATTAGAGTACAAAAACATTAAGAATATTCGTGATTTTAAATTACTGGGTCTTTCTTATAAAGAAACTTTAAAAGAAGTAATTATCCAATTTAAAAAAATGAAATCTGGAAAATATACCATACAATACCTTGAATACGTTACTGGATCTGATACAATGATTAAACGCCCCTTGGTCATTACCGAAAAAAATAAAATTGTTAAAGGGCGTAATAGACAAAATCAATTGAAAATGAATTTGGACATGTCTCAAAGACTATATCAAAAATATCAAATGGTTGTTTTTAAAACAACTCCAATTTCAAAATTAGAGTTTGAAACCTTTAAAGAAGAGACGACAATACTTCCTGTAAATTTAACCCAATACGATCCAACTTTTTGGAAGGGATATAATATTATTGAACCTAATACTGCTATCAAAGGTTTTAAAACCAAAATTGACTGATTTGATTTTAAATTGTATTTCATAAAAATTCAAAATTGTTTTCATCTAATTATTTCATTTAAATTAGCTAAAAATAATTGAATGAAACAGATACTTTTTGCTTTTTTAACTCTATTGCTTTGTATTGGGTGCCAATCAACCAAAACAAATAATACCCCTATTCTATTTACTGTCGATTCCTTTGACATACCTAATAATAAAATGGATGTTACTTTTTCAATCACTAACCCAACCGAGAAAATCTGGGAAGGAGGAAAATGGTCATTACACTGGAATCAAATCTATGGATCAGTTTTAACTGAAAGTCTCCCAGAGGAAATAACTTATACTTCTGTTAACGGACAACAATATTTAATATTTAATTTTGGAGAATCTTACAGTTTAAAACCTGGAGAAGAACTGAATTTTTCTGTAATACAAACAGGAATAATGTCCCGCCTTGTTATGGGACCTCAAGGATTTTTTATCCATAATGCTAAAACAAATTCTACTTTAGATTTGGAAAGTACTATTCAATGGAGAGGTGCAAAAGGAATTGAAGAATTGAATATTCCCTCGGCGGCTGATCGTTACTCATCCTATGAGGGAATTGAACTTTTATCTAAAACAGACTTGAGTTGGATAATTCCAGTGCCTAAAGAAGAAGTGTTTAAAGGAAATTATAGAGACACTCCTTCTGAGTATAATATTGCTTTTGAAACTTTTGACATTGATATCGATTTTTTAATAAAGCGTCTTCAAGAAGGTGTTAAAACACCAATAAAAAAATCATTCAAAGGAAAATCAAATATCTCTATTAAAAAAGATGTTAAA
This sequence comes from uncultured Flavobacteriaceae bacterium, assembly GCA_913020075.1. Lineage (GTDB taxonomy): Bacteria > Bacteroidota > Bacteroidia > Flavobacteriales > Flavobacteriaceae > MS024-2A. The sequence continues at coordinate 7,746 of CAJWAE010000032.1, read as the reverse complement.
CTAACTAGTGAAGCTTATGCTTTGGATATTAACGAGAAGAATATCGTAATCCATGCCTCAACTAAAAAAGGGGTTTTTTATGGTTTAGAGTCACTTCATCAAATTCTAATCATCGCACAGCGAGAAGGAGAGAAACTTCCTATTATTAATATTAAAGATAATCCACGTTTTAAAAATAGAGGTTTCATGACTGATGTAGCAAGAAATTTTTTTCCAAAAGAAAAAATCATGCAGATTTTAAATTATATGGCACTTTATAAACTAAATAAATTAGATTTAAAAATGTCAGATGATGAAGGTTGGCGTATTGAAATTCCTGGGATTCCAGAGCTAACAGAAATAGGTAGCAAACGTGGTTTTACTTTAGATGAAAGTGACCGACTAATTCCTATGTTTGGATCTGGTAGTGGTAAAGAATCTTCTTCAGGAAGTGGCTTTCTAAGTCGTGAAGATTTTATATCAATTTTAAAATATGCCGATCAACTTCATATTGAAGTTGTCCCTCACATTAGCTTCCCTTCTCATGCACGGGCTGCCATTGTTGCTATGAAGTCAAGATACAACAAATACAAAGCTCTAGGTGATTTAAGCAAAGCTGAAGAGTATATGCTTCACGATCCTAAAGATAAAAGTGAATACCTATCAGCTCAACTTTATAATGATAATGTAATTTGTATTTGTAAAAAAAGTTCCTATCATTTTTATAAAAAGGTAATACTAGAAATTAAAGCTATGTATGAAACAGCAAATCTTTCAATGAATGTATTTAATATTGGAGCAGATGAACTTCCCTTTGGTCCTTGGCGTAAATCTCCTGAATGCAAGGAATATATATCTCAAAATTCAGATATACAAGACATCGATGACCTTTACCGATACAATATTGAAATTCTCAATAAATTAATAACTAATGTAGGATCAGAGATGGCCGGATGGGAGGATGTCCTATTAATTCGTTCCGAAAAAGAACAATCTGAAATAAATATCGATGAAAAATTACTCAAATTAGATTTTACTCCATATGTTTGGAACAATTCATGGGGCGGAGGTCGAGAGGACATGATTTATCGACTTAATAATTTAGGGTTCAAAGCGATAATGAGTAATTCTTCCGCATTCTACTTTGATATGACAGATGATCGGGACATTGAAAATGGTGGGTTGAGCTGGTCAGGGTATGTTAATTACAAAGATAGCTGGGGTACTGAACCACTTAATGTTTTTGCAAACAAAGTGAAATTAGAGGCATTAGGTATTAATAAGGAAACTGTAACTCAAAAAGAACAGCTCAAACCTGAATCGGTTTCAAACTTCTTAGGTATTCAATCACAACTCTGGACAGAAACTGCTAATTCTGAAAAATGGCTGGACGAACTATTTATGCCAAACATAATCATTTTTGCTCAACGCGCATGGTCGGCAAAAGAATCTTGGTTAGAAAAATCAACTCTAGAACAACAGAAACCTTTACTTAATAAATCATGGAATTTATTTGTGAATAATATAGGGCAACGACACCTAGCTATGATTAATGATTTATATGGAGGTATACAACATGATTTACCTAAACCAGGTGGAATTATTGAAAATGGTATTTTAAAAGTTCGTCAGCAATTCCCTGGTCTTGAGGTACGCTATACCCTTGATGGATCTAAACCTTCAAAAAATGATCCTCTTTATTTTAAACCCATTACAATAAAAAGTAATGCATCAATAAGCCTTCGAACTTTTGATACAAAAGGCAGAGGAGGAAGAATAATTGAAATTAAATAAAAGTAATCATGCAAACAGAAAATAAACGTTTATTATCTCTCGATATTTTGAGGGGTTTAACCATTATTTTAATGATTATAGTTAATAATGCTGGATCATGGGAATCTGTTTATGCTCCACTTTTGCACGCTGACTGGAATGGAATTACACCAACAGATTATGTATTTCCTGGCTTTTTATTTATAATCGGAGTTTCTATTGTGTTTTCCCTAACCAAACAAATTGAATCTGGAAAAAGTCGAATGGAAATAACCAAAAAGATTACTTGGAGATCACTTAAAATTTATTTAGTTGGAGTTTTTTTATGGTTATGGCCCAATTTTGATTTTCAAGATATTCGATTTGTTGGAGTATTACAACGTATCGCTTTTGTCTTTTTTTCTTGTGCTATACTTTTTTTATATACTTCAAGAAAGACACAGTTTTATATTGGAGCAGTTATTATAATAGGGTATTGGATACTTATGGCTTATATTACTATACCAGGAATAGGTATGCCAGATCTATCTGTACCTGAAAAAAACTGGGCTCATTTTTTAGATCAATTACTTATTCCAGGAAGATTATATAGACACACATGGGATCCTGAAGGATTTCTGAGTACATTTCCAGCCATTGCAAATGGACTTATTGGAATGCTTGCAGGTTATATATTACTTCGAAAAGAAGAGCTCAAAAATAAACTTAATCAAATTTTTTTCCTTGGTTTTATTTTTCTGTTATCGGGGGATATTATGCAATGGTTTTTTCCATTTAATAAAAATATTTGGAGCACGTCATTTACACTTTTTACAGGAGGTATAGGAATGCTCGCTTTAGGAGCTACTACTTATTACTTTGACGTTAAAAAAACTAGATTCCGTTTTCTTTTAGCACATGTTTTTGGAGTAAATTCCATTTTTGCTTATACATTATCCAGTCTATTAACCGTTGTTTTCTATAATTCAAAATGGTTAGGAATTGCTTTGAATGGAGAGTTTATGGGATTATGGAGTAATATTGGGCTTCCATTAAAATTAGGCTCTCTAGTTTATGCACTTCTTTATGTTATAGTAATTTGGATACCTACTTATTATCTATTTAAAAAGAAAATTTACATTAAGCTTTAATTAAAAAAGAATCGATCCCTTTGTAAAGATCGATTCTTAAAAAGAACAATTAATTGACTTAATTAGCTAATTTTAATTAGCTTTTTTGGCTGTGGTAATGATTCCTTCAGTTTTGGTAATGAAATATATAACACTCCTTTCGAATAATTTGCATCAATTTTTTCAGCATTTACAATATCAGGGATACTAAATGTCCTTTTAAAGCTGTTATAACTAAATTCTCGACGAGTATATCTTTCATCTATTTCTTTGTCATCTAATGAGGAAGAAATAGATAAAACATTATCTTCTATTTCAATCTCAAAATCTTCTTTAGTTTTACCTGGAGCTGCTAATTGAATTTCAAAAAGTATTTCTAATTCTTTGATATTAACTGCGGGAAACGAGTTTGACTCTGAAGGTGATGATAAATTCCTATTAAGATTTAAAAAATCATCTACTTCAAAAGGAAAGAAGGGTCTTTGTTTACGTATTAAATTCATAATTTTTATTTTTAAGTTTAACAATATTATTTGTTATACCTAAAAGCAAAAAAAAGACCAAACTATTTTTTTGACATTATGTCAGTTAATTTCTAATATTAACTGACATAATGTCAATTATGAAATTGCCTCCTGAACTCTATCAGCAGCTTCTTGAAAAGCAGTTGCTGAAAGAAAGTTAAATCCAGATGTATCTATTATCTTTTTAGCAATATCTGCATTGGTACCCTGAAGGCGAACTATAATCGGAACCTTAACAGCATCACCCATATTTTTGTAAGCATCTACAATTCCTTGAGCTACTCGGTCACATCGAACTATTCCACCAAAAATATTAATTAATATGGCTTTTACTTTTGGATCCTTTAAGATTAAACGAAAAGCAGTTTCTACACGAGCTGCATCTGCAGTTCCACCAACATCTAAAAAATTTGCAGGTTCTCCTCCAGATTGCTTAATCAAATCCATTGTGGCCATGGCTAATCCAGCCCCATTTACCATACAACCGACATTTCCATCTAAATCAACATAATTTAAACCTACTTCACGGGCTTCAACCTCTACAGGGTTTTCTTCACTTAAATCTCGCATCGACTCAATGTCTTTATGTTTAAACAAACTATTGTCGTCTATCGTGACTTTTGCATCTACTGCGATAATTCTATCATCAGAAGTTTTTAAAACAGGATTTATCTCAAATAAAGAAGCATCAGAACCGACATACGCTCTATATAATGCACTTACAAATTTAGTCATATCCTTAAATGCTGCTCCAGAAAGACCTAAATTAAATGCAACTTTGCGCGCTTGAAAAGGTATTAAACCTAGAGCAGGATCAATTTCTTCATTGAAAATTAAATGAGGTGTTTTATCGGCTACAGCCTCTATATCCATACCTCCTTCAGTTGAATACATTATCATGTTACGCCCAGTTGAACGATTCAATAGAACCGACATATAAAATTCTTTTGGCTCAGATGCACCAGGATAATAAACATCTTCAGCAATCAAGATTTGATTCACCTTTTTTCCTTCGGGTGGTGTTTGTGGAGTTATCAATTGCATTCCAAGAATATCACCTGCAATTGTTTCTAATTCATTTATGTTTTTTGCTAGTCTAACGCCTCCTCCCTTTCCTCTTCCACCTGCGTGAATTTGAGCTTTAACAATATGCCATTCACTACCTGTTGTCTCTGTAATTTTTTTACCCGCTTGTAATGCTTCAGAAATAGTTGCAGCTACAACACCACGTTGCACAGTTACTCCAAAACCGGCTAAAACTTCTTTACCTTGATATTCATGTAGATTCATATGTCATTTCTAAATTGAGGTGCAAAAATAGATAAACGAAATCGTATATTGAAGACTGCTGAGTAAAAATTTTTGTTATAAACACAACATTTAGTTGTGATTTTATATTCTTTCAGGTTTTACTTTGTAATCCATTAATTTCATTACTATTTTTACATTCTTTAAAGAACATAATGAACGATTCCATATTACAAAATATAGCGCAGCAAGAAGGAGGTCCAACATACATTTACGATTCTGCTAAAATTAAACAACAATTTGAACGACTTCAAAATGCATTTCATGGCATAAAAAACTTACGCATTAATTATGCTTGTAAAGCTCTGTCTAATATTTCTGTTTTGAGCTTTATGAAATCTCTAGGCTCAGGATTAGATACAGTCTCAATTCAAGAGGTAAAATTAGGAATCAAAGCTGGGTTTGAGCCTAAAGAAATTATTTATACTCCAAATGGTGTCTGCTTAGACGAAATAGAAAGAGTTGCAAAGATGGGAGCTCAAATAAACATAGATAGTCTATCTATTTTAGAGCAATTTGGAACTAAACACCCAGAAGTACCTGTATGTATTCGTATAAACCCACACGTAATGGCAGGGGGGAATAGTAATATTTCTGTTGGTCATATTGATTCTAAATTTGGTATATCAATCCACCAAATTCCACATGTTCTTAGGATTGTAGAAAATACAAACATGACTATTAACGGTGTTCACATGCATACGGGGAGCGACATCTTAGATATAGAAGTTTTTTTATATGCAGCAGAAATATTATTTGATGCTGCATTACAGTTTAAGGATCTTGAATTTTTAGATTTTGGAAGTGGATTTAAAGTACCCTATTACGAGGGCGATATTGAAACCAATATTGAAGAGTTGGGTGAAAAACTCACCGAACGCTTTCATCGCTTTTGCACTACTTATGGAAGTGATTTGGAGCTTGCTTTTGAACCTGGAAAGTTTTTGGTTAGTGAGGCTGGATACTTTTTAACTAAAGTTAATGCTGTAAAGCAAACTACCTCAACTGTATTTGCTCAAGTAGACTCAGGGTTTAATCACCTACTTCGTCCAATGCTGTATGGGTCACATCATGAAATTCGAAATATTTCCAATCCAGGTGGAAAAGAACGTTTTTATACAGTAGTGGGTTATATCTGTGAAACGGATACTTTTGGTAATAACAGGAAGATTGCAGAAATCACAGAAGAAGATATTTTAGTCTTTAAAAATGCTGGGGCCTATTGTTTTACTATGGCTAATAATTACAATTCTCGCTACCGCCCTAGCGAAGTTTTATGGCATAATAACAATGCACTTGTTATTAGAAAAAGAGAAAACTTTGAGGATTTAATACACAATCAAGTAATGGTTGATTTTAAAGAAAAAATAGGTAGCTAATTAATTTTACTTAAATTATTTAAGCATGAATTGTAAGTGTTTATAAATTCCTTAACTATTTCAGAAGCTGGTTTAATAGAATCAATTTGAGCTGCTACTTGACCTATCTCTAGTTCTCCCTCTATCATATCACCATCAAACATACCTTTTTTAGCTCGCCCTCTTCCTAAGAGTGATTTGAGTTCTTCTAAAGAAGCTCCTCCCTGGTATATTTGATCTATTTTTTGATAAAAAGGATTTTTAAGCATTCGTACGGGAGTTATTTCTTTTAATGTTAAAACTGTAGCTCCTTGCTCAGCCTTTATTATCTCCTGTTTAAAGTTTGAATGTGATGAAGCTTCTGGGGTTGCTACAAAGCGTGAACCCACCTGAACCGCATCTGCACCAAGAGCCATTGCTGCTAACATTGCTGGACCCGATCCAATACCACCAGCTGCTATTAATGGAACATGAATTGATTTCTTAATTAAAGGGATTAAAGTCATGGTAGTCGTTTCCTCTATCCCATTATGTCCACCTGCTTCAAATCCTTCTGCAACGATTGCATCAACCCCACAATCTTGGGCCTTTAATGCAAATTTAACAGAGCTTACAACATGAATAACAATACATCCGTGAGACTTTAAGTATTTTGACCAAAGTTTTGGATTACCGGCTGCGGTAAAGACAATTGGAACATGTTCTTCAACTATTACCTTCATTAACTGATCAATATCAGGGTAAAGCAATGGCACGTTTACACCAAAGGGGTTTTTAGTAGCAACTTTACATTTCTGAATATGCTCCCTAAGCACTTCAGGATACATTGACCCAGCGCCAATCAAACCTAAACCTCCGGAATTACTTACTGCTGAAGCTAACCGCCATCCACTTGCCCAAACCATTCCAGCCTGAATAATTGGATACTTAATATCAAAGAGTTGAGTAATAGAATTATTCATATTAAAAAATTAGCATTTTTAAATTATTGAAAACCTTAATTACAAATAAATGTATTAAAATATAATTTAGATTTTTAATGTTTTAGATATGTCAAGGATGATACCGCGTGATAGCGTTCTTCCGGTCCTCACTTTCAAGCTCATCTCTGATATGGGTCTCATGGACATCATAGAGGAGTAAAAGCTTTCCAAGTTTATCAACTAAGCTTAGAAAGGCTATGATCCACGCGTCTCCTACCACAATGACTTGCATGGAGCAGATGTAATGTAGATGACATACTTCTTTATGGTTAAATGTGATTTGAAGGAAGTTTTAAAAATAAATAGGTTAGATACTTTGAGCATATTGATATCGGCTGGTTGTCATGACATGGGTCACGATGGCTTAAACAATTAATACCACGTCAATGCTGTAACACAAAGAGCCATCGATTGCAACGACGTCTCAGTTTAAGAAACCTATCATGCATCAGAAATGTTCAGAATTATGAGCATGTCCAGTATGAATTTCTTATCAAATCTACCTCGTTAATAGTTTACTAGCTTTAGAAAGCGCGTGGTAGGGTAAATTATCGGAACGGATATGGCTAGGCATGCTATTGAGTTAGCAAGTTTGAAAGATAAGATTACAAATATTAAGAATGATGGAAAGACTCTTGAAGAGGGTCTTTTCGGCGAAGGTGTCGATGACCTTCAAATCTTCAAAAATCACAAAAAATGATAATATTAATTT
>CAJWAE010000031.1 GCA_913020075.1 uncultured Flavobacteriaceae bacterium | reverse complement strand
CTCGAACCCGCGACCCCATGCGTGACAGGCATGTATTCTAACCAACTGAACTACCGGACCAGTTTAGCGTGTGCAAATATACGCTCCATTTTGTATTTGCCAAATAATTCACACTCAAAAAGAAACATTCCCTTTAAAAATATAAAAAACTTTTATAATATAGCGTCTATAGCTTCTGCATAAGTGGTTTTGGGAGAGACACCTACATGTCTACCTACCATTTCCCCTTTATCAAAAACTAAAACTGTTGGAATATTTCTTACTCCGTATTTTGCAGCAAATTCCTGATTAGCATCAACATCTAACTTTCCTACAACTGCTTTTCCGTCATAATCCTTACTAAGCTCTTCAATGATAGGTCCAACCATTCTACAAGGACCACACCATGCTGCCCAAAAGTCAACCAATACCGGTTTATCTGATTTTAATACAACTTCATCGAAGGTTGCATCTGTTATTTCTAATGCCATTTTTAATTTATTTTTAGCATTCAAATGTAGTTATTTTATATCATTACTTATGCTCTGTTAAATCAAATTTATTTATTTAACCATGATTCTAAATAATATCGCTAATTCAACTTGTAAAGCCATTGCTTGTCATCTAAAAGCTTTAGTAATTCTGGAGTGATCTTTACTTTTTGTTTTTTACTGGCCAGTGTAAGTTTTATTTTTTTCTTATCATCATAAACGTTAAAAAACAAGGGCTTAGTTCCCTTAAAAGGTTTAAGCTCATCACATAAAGCGTTAACCGTATCTTCTTTTATTTGGTGAATATTTAATTGAAGTGTCAATTTTTTAGCATTGTTTTCTACTGTATTTTGTAACATTTCAAATTGTAAAAATTGCATTCTAGGAGCCCCAACTCTTCCAGTCTCTCTATTGGTCCAGCCTTCTCTAATCATTAAACGCAATCGAATAAACTGATTAACAACCAAAAAATGACGGAACTTTAAATAGTCTTCTCCAAAAATTCGAAACTCATATTGATCTGAAAAATCTTCTAACCCGAAACGCGCCCAGCCTTTTCCATTTCTACTTTCCAAATGTTGAACATCATTTACGATACCTCCAATATTTAACTCTCTGTTTATAAATTGATCTAATTCTCCCAATCGGTTTAAAGAAATATTAACAAAATGTTCCATTTCATGCTTAAAATCGTCAAGTGGATGTGAGGAAATATAAATTCCAACTACTTCTTTTTCTTTTTTTAAACGTATTAAATTTGTCCATGACTCACATGCTGGAATACTAAGATCTTGATATAATTCCTCAGACGCCTCACCAAACAAGCTGGTTTGAGAGGAATTTAAGTTTTCTTGATATTTGGATCCAAAACGAAGAGCTTTTTCTAAAAAAGTAATACCATCACCATCTGGATTAAAATATTGTGCTCTGTGAATCTCCGTAAAGCAATCCAAACCTCCAGCTAAAGCTAAATTTTCAAAAGCTTTTTTATTTGCGGCTCGCAAATCAACTCTCTTGACCATATCAAAAACAGATTCATATCGCTTCTCATTTCGATGCTCAATAATTGTTTCCACCGCTCCACGACCAACTCCTTTAACAGCACCAATACCAAAACGAATAGCTTGATCATCGTTAACGGCAAACTTATAAAAAGATTCATTTACATCAGGTCCTAAAACTTTAAGTCCCATCCTTCGACACTCTTCCATAAAGAAAGTTACCTGTTTAATGTCATTCATGTTATTGGAGAGCACTGCAGCCATATACTCAGCTGGATAATGTGTCTTTAAATATGCTGTTTGATAGCCAATCCATGCATAACACGTAGAGTGTGATTTGTTAAATGCATATGCTGCGAATGCCTCCCAATCCTTCCATATTTTTTCCAAAACTTCCTGGGAATGTCCATTATTCATTCCACCTTCTATGAATTGAGGTTTTAATTTTTGAAGTAAAGAGAATATTTTTTTACCCATAGCTTTTCGCAAAACATCTGCATCACCCTTTGAAAAACTTGCCAACTTTTGAGACAATAACATCACTTGCTCTTGATATACAGTAATACCATAAGTTTCTTCTAAATATTCAGCCATTTCTGGCAAGTCATAACTGATTTCTTCATTCCCATTTTTTCGATCTACAAAACTAGGGATATACTCCAAAGGACCAGGACGATATAAAGCATTCATGGCAATTAAATCTCCAAATACAGTGGGCTTTAGGTCTTTTAAATACTTTTGCATACCAGCAGATTCATACTGAAAAATACCTACTGTATCGCCTCTCTGAAAAAGCTCATAAGTTTTTTTATCGTCTAATGGAAAGTGATCAGGGTCAATATCAATATTATGCTTATACTTAACCAATTTGACGGTATCCTTGATTAGAGTTAAAGTTTTTAAACCAAGGAAATCCATTTTTAATAAACCTGCATCTTCTACTACAGAGTTATCAAATTGAGTCACAAATAAATCAGAATCCTTAGCTGTGGCTACAGGCACGAATTGAGTAATATCACCTGGTGTAATTATCACGCCACAGGCATGAGTTCCAATATTACGTAGTGATCCTTCTAAAACCTTAGCCTGCTGTATGGTTTGACCAGAAAGACTATCTTCATCAGCTAAATTCTTTATTTCATTTACTCGAAGCACTTCTTCGGCACGAAGACTGCCCTTAAGCTCTTCATCTGTTGAGGAAAATATTTTTTCTAACTTAATATTAGGTAGTAACTTAGCAATACGGTCAGCTTCTCCTAAAGGCAAGTCTAATACTCTTGCAGTATCTCGTATGGAAGACTTAGCAGCCATGGTTCCATAAGTAATGATTTGTGCAACCTGATTAGAACCGTATTTTTCTATTACATAATCCATAACACGCCCTCGTCCCTCGTCATCAAAATCAATGTCAATATCGGGCATACTCACTCGATCAGGATTGAGAAATCGCTCAAAAAGCAAATTGTATTTGATTGGATCTATATTGGTTATCTTTAAACAATAAGCCACTACTGATCCTGCTGCGGAACCCCTTCCTGGTCCGACAGAAACACCCATATTCCTTGCAGCTGCAATTAAATCTTGTACAATTAAAAAATAACCTGGATATCTAGTTTTAGCAATGACTTTCAATTCAAAATCAATGCGTTCTTTAATTTCATCATCTAAGGTTTTGTAGCGCTCTTGCGCGCCATGATAAGTCAGATGACGCAGGTAATTATTTTCTCCTTTATTATCATCAGAATTATCTTTAATTTGAAAGGTTTCAGGTATATCAAACTTGGGCAACAATACCTCTCTTGCTAATTCATAAAACTCGACTTTGTCAACCAAAGCCTCTATATTCAAAATTGCTTCGGGAAGATCTTTAAATAAGCTTTTCATCTCTTCCTGAGACTTGAAATAATATTCCTGATTTGGGAGTCCATATCGAAAACCACGTCCTCGCCCTATTGGGGTTGCTTGCTTTTCTCCTTCTTTAACACAAAGTAAAATATCATGCGCATTAGCTTCTTCTTTGTAGGTATAATAGGTATTGTTTGATGCTATTATAGGTATATCATATTGTTTAGCTAAACTTACCAAGACAGTATTTGCTCGATCTTCTCCCTCTTCTCCATGACGCATCAATTCAACATATAAATCCTCCTCAAAAGTCGCTATCCACCATTTTAAAGCATCTTCTGCTTGACGATCTCCAATATTTAATATTTTTGATGCAATTTCTCCATACATATTGCCAGTCAAGACTATTAGATCACTTTTGAATTTTTCTACAATTTCACGATCAATTCTTGGAACATAATAAAACCCATCTACATATGCTAGTGAGGTCATTTTGGCCAAATTATGATACCCTTGCTTATTTTTTGCCAAAAAAACTACTTGGTATCCATCATCTCTTCGTGTTTTATCCCTATGATTTTCACAAACATAAAACTCACACCCTAGTATGGGTTTTATTGATTGTTGTCCTTCCTTTAAATCCTTGTTATGTTTATTTATAGCTTTAATGAAATGGAAAGCACCCATCAAATTTGCATGATCTGTAAGAGCAACTGCTGGCATGTTGTTTTTAGCAGAAGCTTCAACAAGTTGACTGATTCGAGAAGTAGATTGTAAAACTGAAAACTGAGAGTGATTGTGTAAATGAACAAAAGAGGATGCTTCTAATGCAGAACTTTCTTCTTTGGAAACTTCAGTAAACTTTGGAGCTACTTCGTTTTTTTTTAATGCTTCAGAAGCCTTTTTAAGGTTTATGTGTGTGAGTCCAATAAGTTTAAAAGAGTCTTGTAATTTGAGATCCCTTGTTTGATTGGCCTGGTTTTCAAAATCCTTTGGATGGATCACATCTTTTCTCAACAATTCTAAAAAGGCTCTTGTGGTTGCTTCAACATCAGCCGTTGCATTATGAGCTTCTTCAAAAGATTCTTGGAACAAATAGCGATATAATTCGGAAAGTGTTGGGAGCTTAAACTTACCTCTTCTTCCTCCTGAGAGCTTACAAAGTGTTGCAGTTTCTTCCGTACATGTGTCTATAATTGATTTTGACTCCAAAATATCAGGCACTCCTAAACGCAAAAACTCTGCCCCTATAATATTTCGATCAAAAGAAACATTATGCCCTACAATAAATTCTGCTTTGCTTGTAGCTTTCTTGAATTTTTCCAAAACTTTAATCAGAGAAACTCCTTTATCTTTTGCTAGAGCTGTTGAAATTCCATGTATTTGTTCTGAATCAAAAGGAATAGTATAAGTGTCTGGCTTAATTAAATAATTTTCGTGCTCTACCAGATCACCATTAGTGTCATGGATTTGCCAGGCAATTTGAATGCATCGAGGCCAGTTTTCACTGTCTGAAAGTGGTGCTTTCCAGTTTTTTGGGAGTCCCGTGGTTTCGGTGTCGAAAATCAAATACATGAGACGAATGTACCCAATTCCCTTTGAGGGAAAAAATCGATTTATCCTGAGTTATTAACGATTCAAAAAGTATTTTATTTACTATATTCTGCAGAGAGAAAATAAAAACACTTTTGAAGTTTTTCCTGTAAAATGGAAGTTTATCTTTACCAAAAAAAAAATAGATCCTTTAATTAATATTTTTGACTCTTTGCCTTCCCAAAAGGCCCTTGAAAAGGCATTCTTTGGTAAACAGTGCATCCATGTCAAGGGTTTTGTTGGCTCTGGCTTGAGTTTTCGCTTAGCAGCAGCTTTTCAAAAACAAACCCAATCTCTATTGTTAGTTCTTGATAATGCAGAGCAAGCAGCCTATTACTTAAATGATTTAGAAAGACTAATTAATACTTCTGAGGTTTTATATTTTCCCGCAAGCTACAGACAACCATATGCTGCAGAGACCACAGACAATGCTAATATTTTATTACGTGCAGAAGTTTTAAAGAAAATAAGTGCTGCTAAGAAACCAAGATTAGTGGTAACCTACCCTAAAGCTGTGTTTGAAAAAATCATTTCTCAAAAGACATTAAAACGTATAGCACTTAACCTTAAAAAAAACTCTACAATTTCTTTAGGCACGATTAATGAACGTTTATTTGAAATGGGATTTGAAAGAGTCGATTTCGTTACTTCACCTGGAGAATTTGCGGTAAGAGGTGGAATTATTGATGTTTTTTCTTTTGCATATCAACATCCTTATAGGATTGAATTTTTTGATGATACAATTGAGCGATTATGTAGTTTTGATACTCAAAGTCAACGTTCTATCTCTGCTTTTGATTCTATCGAATTATTACCCGATACATCCAATCATGATTTCACCGATAAACGTAAAACTATTTTAGAATTTTTTCCTGAAAAAAGTAGTTTTGTTTTTAGTAATCTAGACATAATTACAACTCGTTTTCAAGTTATGTTTGATCGGGCGCAAGAAGCTTTTGACGGAATGAAAGTAACTACTCAATATCCTCCTGAAACTTTATTTGTTCATCCAAGCGAATGGCTTGCAGACAGCAAAAATAAATCGGTTTTAGTACTAGAAAAGACTGATAAATTAGTCATATCAGGACAAATCGATGTTCACCAAAGTCCACAACCAGCATTCAACAAACAATTCGATTTATTAATCACACACCTCAACGAAAACCACAAAAATAAATATAAAAATACTTTGTTTTGCAGTAATGAGCAACAAGCAAAACGCTTTCATGACATCTTTCAAGAACTTGAACAATCAGTTCATTACAAAACTATAGTTCTTCCAATTTTTGAGGGTTTTGAAGATTTAGAAGCTAAACTAGCCTATTTTTCAGATCATCAAATCTTTGAACGTTACCATAAATATAATCTCAAATCTGATTCAACCAAAAAGCAAGCGTTAAGCCTCAAAGAACTTACACAAATGGAAGTCGGTGACTATGTAACCCATATAGATCATGGAATAGGAACCTTTGGTGGATTACAACGAATTGATGTTGAAGGGAAATGGCAAGAAGCAATTAAATTAATTTATGGCGAAAGAGATATTTTATACCTCAGCATTCATTCCCTTCATAAAATTAGTAAGTATAATGGTAAAGATGGAGCTATACCTAAGATATATAAACTAGGCTCAAAAACATGGAAGGCGCTAAAGCAAAAAACCAAAACTAAAGTAAAAGAAATTGCGTTTAACTTGATTGAACTCTATGCTAAAAGACGCCAAAAAATTGGCTTTGCATTTGACCCTGATAGCTCTCTTCAGTGGGAGTTAGAGTCCTCTTTTTTGTTTGAAGATACTCCAGATCAAAGCAAAACAACTCAGGCCATCAAAACAGACATGGAATCTCAACAACCTATGGACCGATTAGTTTGTGGTGATGTGGGTTTTGGAAAAACTGAAGTGGCTATCCGAGCTGCCTTCAAAGCGGTTGACAATAGTAAACAGGTAGTCGTTTTAGTACCTACAACTATTCTTGCTTTTCAACATAACAAGACCTTTTCAAGCAGACTCCAAGATCTTCCTGTTCGGGTAGATTATCTCAATCGATTTAGAAGTGCAAAAGATAAGGCAGAAATTTTAAAATCTCTCTCTGAAGGCAAAATTGATATTCTCATTGGGACACATCAGTTAGTTAGTAAAAATGTTATTTTTAAAGATTTAGGGTTACTCATTGTGGATGAAGAACAAAAATTTGGTGTGTCTGTAAAAGAAAAAATTCGCTCTTTAAAAGCCAATATTGATGTGTTAACACTAACGGCAACGCCTATACCAAGAACTCTTCAATTTAGCTTAATGGCAGCTCGTGATTTATCTGTAATAGCAACTCCACCTCCAAACCGATATCCAATTGAGACTGAAGTTGTACGTTTTAGCGAAATCCAAATAAGAGATGGAATTCTATACGAACTTCAACGCGGGGGACAGGTTTTTTTTATCCATAATCGCGTAGAAAATATTACAGAGGTAGCCGGATTAGTTCAGCGCCTGGTGCCTGATGCAAGAATTTCAATTGGTCATGGTCAAATGGAAGGAAGTAAACTCGAAAAAACTTTACTCGGTTTTATAGAAGGAAATTATGATATTTTGATTGCAACTACGATTATTGAAAATGGGTTAGATGTTCCTAATGCAAATACTATTTTTATTAATAATGCTAATAATTTTGGACTTAGTGACCTTCACCAAATGAGAGGTCGAGTAGGGAGAAGTAACAAAAAAGCGTTTTGTTATTTTATTACACCTCCTTTGACTGCAATCAGTAGTGATGCTCAAAAAAGAATTAAAACCATTGAGCAATTTACCGCCTTAGGGTCTGGAATTCAAATTGCAATGAAAGATTTAGAAATTCGTGGTGCTGGGGACTTACTTGGAGGAGAACAAAGTGGCTTTATAAATGAAATGGGCTTTGAAACCTATCAAAAAATTCTTCAAGAAGCGATTGACGAATTGAAAGAAAATGAATTCAAAGAACTATACAAAGAAGAAGCTAATGATCAGATCAAGACCTACGTAAAAGAAGTACAAATCGATACTGATTTAGAAATTTTTATACCTGATGATTACGTAAATATTGTAAAAGAACGTTTAATATTATATCAAGAATTAAGTAGCTTGAAAACTGAATCCGAACTCTTTGAATTTGAGAGTGACTTAAAAGATCGCTTTGGTCCCATACCTATTTATGCTCAGGAACTCATTGAGAGTTTACGCCTTAAGTGGGTTGCTGCACAATTAGGAATTGAACGTTTAATTATTAAAAAAGGTAGTTGTGCATGTTATTTCTTAGCTGACCAACAAAGTGAGTTTTTTCAAACCCAAGAATTTAAATTTCTAATTAACGAAATACAGAAAAAAGGAGCACGTTTAATTTTAAAAGAAAAAAACACAGCAAGCGGTCTTAAATTACTTCTCTCTGTAAAAAATATAAGCGATATTAAAACTGTAAAAGAAATTCTTAGCGATTTAATTTATCTAAAGCCCCTTTAGGTTTTTAATTACTTCAAAAGCAATATTTACTTGATCATCATCCATCAGAATAGTAAATTCATTTGAGGTTGAAATAACTTCATTTATATTTACCCCCTCCCAAGAAAGACGTTGGAAAATAAAATAATAAATTCCAGGAATAGTTACATTTTCAGTGGGAAGTTTAATGGTAATTGAAGAGAGATTTTTAACTTTTGAATGACAGATCTCTTTACTAAAAAGTTCATCAACCAAACTTGAAATATTATCACTCACAATTATATTACATTCTGCAACTCCTCTTGTAGAAGTATAAAAAATTTCTTTTTTACCTTCTATATCCTTCAATAAATTAGACTGAGCCAATAATAAAGAATCTGAAATGGAAAAATTGTAATCAACTAGGGAAGAGCGAACCGTGATATCTCCTAAATTTTTTATTACACGAATTATTTTATGAGTAGCTGTAAACTCTGTGTTATCTGAAACTCTTTTTAATGCCATCACAATAGCACCTTTTTTAATTGACTTCCGAAGTATCTTTTCAATATCAGGTTGAATTTGACGAGCAAGTGATGTAAGATTAATAATTCCGTCTGAGAGCGCTGAAGACAAGTAAGGTTTCGTCTTTATATAAGATGTAACGCATGAAGCAATGGTCTTCATATAGATTAGTTTTCAACAAAAATACGTTTTTTAAAACAAATTGTTTTAAATAAAACATTACAAAATGACTTATAAAAATATAACCCTTGAGATAAGATTATAATCAGGCTCTTTAAAGATAAGTGGATCAACCTAAATAGGAATATAATTGTTTATTTTTGAGAAAATTGAAATAATTAATATGTCCAAACGCTATACGGTAACTGCAGCTCTTCCTTACACAAATGGTCCCATCCATATTGGCCATTTAGCGGGAGTTTACATTCCTGCAGATATTTACACTCGCTATTTACGGTTACAAGAGAAAGATGTAGTTTTTATTTGTGGAAGTGATGAACACGGGGTAGCTATCTCATTAAAAGCAAAAAAAGAGGGTAAAACCCCTCAAGAAATTATAGATCAATACGACAAAATGATTCGTGAATCATTTGAATCTTTTGGGATTTCCTTTGATAATTATTCTAGAACCTCCAGATCTGTTCATCATCAAACTGCGCAAGATCTATTTTTAGACTTACACCAAAAGGGAGTTTTTGAAGAACAAAATACAGAACAACTCTTTGATCCAGAGGCTAAGCAGTTTTTAGCAGATCGTTTCGTAACAGGCACCTGTCCTATTTGTCAAAACATTGAAGCTTATGGAGACCAATGTGAAAGCTGTGGGAGCAGTCTTAATGCAACTGAGCTTATTAATCCCCAATCTACAATAAGTGGAGCAGAACCTGAATTACGCAAAACAAAACATTGGTATTTGCCTCTAAATCTATTTGAAGATTTTATTACTAATTGGATTTTAAAAGGCCATAAGAACGATTGGAAACCTAACGTTTATGGTCAAGTGAAATCATGGATAGACAACGGTCTAAATTCAAGAGCAGTAACTCGTGATTTAGACTGGGGGATTCCTGTGCCTGTATCTGGTGGAGATGGCAAAGTACTGTATGTTTGGTTTGATGCCCCAATTGGTTATATCTCTTCTACTAAAGAATGGGCTGCAAAAAAAGGTAAAGATTGGGAGCCTTACTGGAAAGATAAAGACACTCAACTGGTTCACTTTATTGGAAAAGATAATATTGTCTTTCATTGTATCATTTTTCCTGTTATGTTGCACGCCTCAGGCAATTATATTTTACCTACAAATGTTCCAGCTAACGAATTTTTGAACTTAGAAGGGAAAAAAATTTCAACTTCAAAAAACTGGGCTGTTTGGCTTCATGAATATTTAGAAGATTTCCCAAATCAACAGGATGTTTTACGCTATGTATTGACTGCAAATGCTCCAGAAACCAAAGACAATGATTTTACTTGGGATGAATTTCAAGCAAGAAACAATAATGAACTAGTTGCCATATATGGAAATTTCATTAATAGAGTAATAGTTCTAACTAACAAATATTATGAAGGAGTCACTCCCGCCGCAAAAAATTTGACAAAGGGGGACAAAGATGCCCTTGAAGCAATGAATGAAATTCCAAGTAAAATAGGTGTTTCTATTGAAAACTACCGTTTTAGGGAGGCGAGTCAAATATTAATGCAATTAGCCAGAATAGGTAATAAATACCTTGCTGAAGAAGAGCCTTGGAAATTGATTAAAACAGATCCTGATCGAGTTGCTAACATCATGAATACTGCTCTACAAATTGCTGCTTCCTTAAGTGTTGTTAGTAAGCCCATACTTCCTGATACCTCTATTAAATTGGAAAATATGTTAAATCTTAAAGGTGTTAAATTGAGCTGGAAAGATGTATCAGAAGAAACTACTTTAATAAAGGCTAATCATAAAATCGGTAAAGCTTCACTGCTTTTTCAGAAAGTTGAAGATGAGCAAATGGAACTGCAACGTTCTAAATTAAAATTAAGCGAAACCCAAAATAAAATCCAAGTCTTGGCTCCAATAAAGCCAAAGACATCGTACGAAAATTTTGAAGCACTTGATTTAAAAATTGCTACCATTATTAAGGCTGAAAAAGTTAAAAAAACAAAAAAATTAATTAAACTTACTGTTGATATAGGATCAGAGCAAAGAGTTGTAGTGTCGGGAATTGCTAAAGATTTTAATCCTGATGAATTGATTGGCAAAAAAGTGACTCTTCTAACTAATTTAGTACCTCGTTCTTTAAAAGGAATTGAAAGCAATGGAATGATTTTGTTGGGTGAAAATGAAATTGGAAATTCTGTTTTTATAATACCCGAAAAGATCGAAACTCAATCGGGATTAACTATACATTAAATGGAATTGGTCAATCATATTCCCATCGCCTTTGATTCCACATTTAGATTACCTCTTCCCGTAAATCATCGTTTCCCAATGGAAAAGTATGACCTATTACCAGAGCAGCTAATTCTTGAAGGAATATCTAAAATCACTGACTTTTTTAAACCTACCTCGCCCTCTTTGGAAACCGTTTTTCAAGTTCACAATTCAGATTACGTTGAACGACTTTGTGATTTATCACTAAATAAAAGTGAAATTCGAAGTATTGGCTTTCCTCTTTCTGATGATTTAGTTAAAAGAGAATTTTTAATTGCTGGAGGAACAATAAAGGGCTGTGAAATGGCTTTTGAAAATGGAATTGCAATGAATATTGCTGGAGGAACACATCATGCATTTTCCGGACATGGAGAGGCTTTTTGCCTTCTAAACGATCAAGCAATAGCCGCTCAATACTTACTAGATAATGATAGAGCAAAAAAAATTTTAATTCTTGATTTAGATGTGCATCAAGGAAATGGAACAGCTGAAATTTTTCGTTTTAACCCATATGTATTCACCTGTTCTTTTCATGGAAATAAAAACTACCCTTTTCGAAAAGAAATAAGTGATCTTGATATTCCCTTTGAGGATCAAACAGATGACACAAACTATCTGACTAAAATAAAGGAAATCATTCCAAGACTAATAGATAAATTTCAACCTGATTTTATTTTTTATCTCTGTGGTGTAGATGTTCTGAAAACGGACAAACTAGGAAGACTAGGACTTACACTAGAAGGCTGCAAAAAAAGAGACGAATTTATTTTAAACTTATGCAAATTGAATAAAATTCCTGTTCAATGCAGTATGGGAGGTGGATATTCTGAAGAAATAAAAATTATTATAGAAGCGCATGCTAATACTTTTAGAATGGCAAAAGCTATATATGTCTAACGCCAAGTTTGGCTTTTCATATTTATTGCAGCTACAACGATATCCTTCCTACTTACTTGACCTACCAAACGGTCATTTTTCATTACAGGGTATCTTCTTCTACTGGATTTAGAAAATAAAGAAGCTGCATCAAACACACTCATATCTGCATTTATAGTATCAACTTTTTTAGTCATAAAATGTGCTACAGATTTATCTAAAATAGGCATATTAAAATACCTACTATCCGAAATCTCTTTCATACAATCTGCCTCAGAAATTACACCTACAAGATTACCATCATCATCTAAAACTGGTCCTCCTGAGATTCTATTCTGAATAAAAGCCTTCATAACATCATGGATAGACTGATCGGGTTTAAATAAAATGAGATTGCGAGTCATTATATCAGCAACTGTTAATTTTCTGGGAGTTGATTTAACTTTTTTTACTCTTTCTCCTTGAAAGCTTTTTATTGGCATAAGAAAAGGATGTTGATTTTCCTAAATATAGCATTTTTAGTCCAAAAGCGCTGTTATTTTATAATCAAAAGTACCATTTCAGTAAAAATATATCAGTATTTTCACTTAAACTTACATATATGAGGACAATTGGTATTTTAGGTTGTGGTTGGCTTGGAACCGCTTTGTGTGATAATATAAAAAAACAAAATTGGCAAGTTCGTGGTTCCAGAAGATCAGAAATTGGAATCTTAAAATTAAAAGAAAGGGGAATTGATGCTTATCAAATTGAAGTGTCTAAATCCAATATTACAGGATCTATTAAACCTTTTTTTAAAGAAATGGAAACACTTATAATCTCTATTCCTCCTGATAGGAAAGAAAATGATTTTTCTCAGAAAATAAAACAGCTTTTATTGATTTTAAAAACTACTTCCATAAAAAAAATTATTTTTTTAAGCAGTACTTCTGTTTATGGAAATACTGAAGGGTTTTTTAATGAAAAATCAACTACCAAACCCAAAAAAATATCTTCAAAAGCAATTCTTGAGGCTGAGAAACTTATATCAAATTATTTCATTCCATCCATTATAATTCGACTTGGAGGTTTGATAGGATTTGACCGTAATCCTATTTTTCAACTACAAGAAAGAAAAATTTCAAACCCAAATGGACGAATTAATTTTATTCATCAAAAAGATGCCATCGAAGGAATCATGACTTTGTTGAGTTATACTGAATTAGAAGGAATTTATAATTTAGTTTCACCACATCATCCAATACGCGAAATTTATTATAAAAAAATGGCGTTAAAGTATAAACTACCTAAACCAAAATTTGAAAAGGATACAGATCCAATAGTTAGAGTTGTTAATGGTGATAAAATTAGTAATGAAACTTCTTTTAAATATTCAGTAGTAAATATGTTAATATAATTTTAGTGTTATTAATTTATTAGTAGATCTTATTACTACATTGATACTAACAAATCTTTATGGCTATTCAAAATAAATATATTGCTCAGCTCGAAAAACTTCTAACGCATTTGAAAAACGCTAAACTTGTTTATTTAGAGGCCGCAGATCATGCTAATAACTCTGATAAAAAGCGTTATTTAAATCAGCATGCTTTGAAAAGAAATCGTTTTTTTCAAGATACTTTAAGTGAGCTTCAAAACTTGGGAATGTCCTATGATGATCTTATAATAAGTGGTTTTAATTTCAATCAAATGTTAATATCTTCTATTGAGACATTAAATGACTCTGCCACTAATAAGTGCTTAAAGGTGGATTTAAATCTATCAAAAATCTATCAAAAAATTATCAGTTTTGAGTTTGATACTTCAATATTCGAAAAACATATTGAAACTATAGAGGAGTGTATTGAAAATAGAAATAGGTTAATTAATTCCCTTTCGTCAGAAGTAAATCTAAACCGAATCTACTAACTTTATTTGTTTGCTTCTAACATAATTACTTTAGCTTCACTTTTTAAGCTTAAAATTCTCAATATAAATGAATTATAGTGCTTGTATAAAAGTTCTACTGAGGGGTAAAGTGAATCTTTACGATAATGTTGAGTGAAGTATCTTGATTTTTCTAATTGCATCTGAACGACTTTTAGTCTACTTCTTATTTGAGGAGCCTCCAGAGATCCTGGTAAATCTTTTTTGATGATTACATTTAATCTTGAAGATATTGCCATTAAATCTATATTTATATCATCAAAATTGAGTTCCGTTAATTGATTCATTGACTCATATAACTTTTCAAAATCTTCCCAGTCTTCTAATACCTCTTCATCTAAATAAGATTTAGGATAATCAATTAAATTAAACTCAGCTTTTGGTAATAACTCTAAAGATAAATCCTTTTGGTCAGAAGGAACTAAGTTAATGGAAGCAGGATCATTTTTACAGGATAAAAACAAACTAAAAAACAAAATATAATGTAATATATCTTTCAAAATGATTTGTTAATTGTGATCAAGGAGTATATGATTTTATCAAAAGTAAGGTAAAGAATAAGAACTGAAGCAAAAATAAATGAAACGGAAAAGGACCTTTGATTTTTATTTTCATTTTATGATAAATAAGTTGAAGCGGAAAGGCTACAAATGTCCAACCCATATAGTTGTTTAACCCAGCTACACCTGATTCAAAGGTCCAAAAATCCATAACTGGAGCTACAGGCTCAATTACTAAATCTAAGAAAAGCATCAATCCAACTCCAATAAGTATTTTAAACAAGAGCTTCTTAGTAAAAAATTGTGCAATAAAACCGGTTATAAAAATTAGTATACACCAAATAATACCCATCATAATTGGCACTCCAATAAATTTAAAGCCCAGAGTAGATCCATAGGAATAGCTTCCAAATAAAAGTCCATACTTAACTCCTAAAATTTCAGCTATCATACCTACTAAAAAACATAACACAACCATAAATAACGATTTAAGGTTAAGATCAGTGTTAAGCATAAGTAAAAAAAAACTCAACAATAAATTTATGGGAGTAGCTTTTACAAACCAAGTAGCATTACCGTATATTATTCCTAAAATTCCAGAAACATGAAAAAGCCATATCAAAGCTATTGATAAATGCTGTTTTGTTAAAAAAAACGTGTTTTTTTTCATTAAATTTAAGGTATCAAATCATCTACAATTTTTGCTGACAACAAACACAAAGGAATCCCTCCGCCAGGATGGACACTTCCTCCACAAAAATAAAGATTTTTAATCTTGTTTGAAAAATTAGGGTGGCGTAAAAAAGCAGCCATTGGATTATTACTTGACGATCCGTATAAAGCTCCTAAATGCGATTGTGTTTTAGACTCAATAAGAGGTGGTGTCAACACCTTTTCACATTGAATTAGAGACTCGATATTTACGCCCAGATCTATAGATAATTTTTTAATTATTGTTTCACGTAAACGTTTAACTAATTGATTCCAATCTTGACCATAATCTGCTGGAGTATTAATCATAACAAACCAATTTTCTGAACCTTTAGGTGCATCTGAAGGTATATTTTTTGAACTTATGTTTACATAAATAGTAGGATCATCAGATACATTTTGTTTTTTAAAAATACACTCAAATTCTTTTTCATAATCGTTAGAAAAAAAGACATTGTGTAAATCTAATTCTTTAAAAGAATGCTTAATTCCCCAATAAAAAATTACAGCAGAACTTGACCGCTCTTGTTTTAATTTTCTTTTAGGCGATTTTTCATTTGGTAAAAGTTTTTTATATGTTGAATAAATATCCATGTTTGAAACCACTATATCTGACTTAAAGACATCATCTCTATTACTCGCTCCAACTACTTTATTGTTTTTAATATTAATTTCTTCAATGGGTGTTTCGAACTTAAAATCTACACCAAGGCGAACAGCTAAATTATATAATGAATTGGAAATACTCACCATTCCTTGTTTTGGGACAAAAGTACCAAAAGATGATTCCAAATGTTGAATCAAAGTCATCATTCCTGAAGTTTGATAAGGATCTGAGCCATTATATGTAGCATATCTATCGAAAAACTGGACTAAATGAGGCGAAGAAAATGCATCTTCATTTGCTTGATGAAGAGTTTTTTGTAATTCGTATATATGAAGTTTAGAAATTGCTTTTATGGTATCAATGGAGAGGAAAGTCTTTAATTTATGTAAAGATTTATTCAAAAAAAGAGCCTCTGTTAACCCATACTTTTTTTTTGCTCTATTTAAATATTTTTGAATATTACCTGTTGGCTCATCGAAAATTTTCTCTGCTTCTTCTATAAAAGAAGCTTGATCTGTATAAGCTTTAAATCTAGTTTTATCATTCCAAAAATAATTGCATGAAACCTCTATTTTTTCATATTCAAAATGATCAGTTGGATTTTCACCTGCCAATTCAAAAAGTTCTGTCACAAAATGAGGCATTGTAAATAAAGAAGGACCAGCATCAAATCGATATCCTTTTAATTGAAAGGATGAAATTTTACCACCAGGGTATTTATTGACTTCAAAAACTTGTGTTTGATATCCCTTTAATGCCAATCGAATACTTGTGGCTAATCCTGCAACACCCGCACCAATTACAATTGCTTTTTTCATAATTAGAAAGTATTTGTAGTGTCAGAAATTAAATTAAATCTTGAAAAAAGATCTTCCTTATACCACTTTTTTTGACGCGTTTTTGTTATAATTTCTGCATGTTTTTTGTCTTTGTAAGCAAATGTGCTTACTGCATCAAAGTTATCCCAAATACTTACCGTTGCTTGCTGAATAAATGGCCATTCACCTATTCCTTTGTAATATTGAATTCCTTTTGCTGACTCAATAGCTTTGCTTGCAACTGGAACAGATTTCCAAAAAGAAAAAAGGCGATTCCAACGTAAGGTCGCCCTTGTAATAACAACTGCTTTTGAGTTTTGGTCTAAAATGGTTTCAAAAGGAATAAAAGGATTTGTTCCACTCCATTTTCCATGACTTTTAATGGGCTGTAAAATAAGATTTCTTTGAGATTTAGCCTTTTTTTTATAATTTAAAAAAATAGGGTTTTTATCCATACAATTTGAAAAAGATTCTAATTCATCCCATACTCCTAAAAAAGCATAAGTTGAGAAGTCAGGCCACAAACTGAATCCTCTTCCTCCTCCTGTTCCTAAAAATTTAAAGAAACTGAGCCCTTTAATTTTTTTCATTTGATAGGGTGCTAATCCCATCTGTTTGAAAGCCCAAAATTTATTTTTTTTGAAAGTGAAAAAGGATACTGTAGTAATACCTTTCATAATTTTAACAGATAATTTAATAGCTTAATTCCTACAATAGGAAAAAAATAAAAAGCTTAAAACAAAACTTTTCTGACAAGGATTATAGATCTTACGACTAAAATAAAGTAATCTTCACAAAGGTTTTAAATTGAATTTAAACTTGTTTAAAGTTAACCAAAATATCTTGCACAAAAATAATTTATTAAAAAAAACAATTTATTCTGTTTAACTTATACCGATTTTATTTTTAATAAAAACACAATTGTCTGATATGAAAGAAATTAAAAGATTTGATGCATTTATTTATAGTTTAATAATTGCAAATATTTTGGCAATGATATTAGAATCACATGTTTTTATGAAACAGCGTTTTGGAATAATTTTTTCCTATTTTGAATTGATTTCCATTATCATTTTCAGTTTTGAGTATTTATATAGAATTTACATTAGTTACAAGGAGTTAAAATGGAGGGGAGTAAGAAAATATATCTTCAGCTTTTTTGGAATAATTGATTTGATTTCTATTCTTCCTTTTTACTTAAAACAATTTGTGTTACTTGATGGTCGTTTTTTCAGAATTCTGAGGCTATTCCGTTTAACAAGAATCTTTAAGTTAGGAAGAGGCAGTAAATCCCTTCAGCTCTTTATAAAAGCTTTAAGTTCCGTAAAGAATGAATTATATTTCACATTATTTCTTTCATTACTCACAATACTTTTTTCTGCTTCTGCAATCTATTTTCTTGAACATGAAGCTCAACCAGAAGTTTTTTCAAGCATAACAGCATCTATGTGGTGGGCAACAGTATCTCTTGCAACAGTTGGCTATGGAGACGTTATTCCGATTACAATTTGGGGCAAGGTTTTCGCTTCTATCATTTCGCTTATTGGAATTGCAGTAGTAGCCATTCCTACTGGGATAATTAGCGCATCATTTGTAGAAGAAATTCACCATTTCAGAAAAAATAGATAATTGTCTTTCAAATATATTTTACCATAAAAAAATCCTTGATCTCTATTTTAATTATGTTGATTTCTATTTCCTTAAAAGGACAAAAAAAAATGTCTTTTAAGGGGAAAAAATATTGATTATATATGGAGGTTGGCAAAAATATAAACCTAATTTTTTGCGTAAAAAATAGCAAACTGGTTAGAATATAAAAATGTCTCAATAACCCTTTCTGAATCAACAGAAATATATACTAATAAAGTTATTATGGGTAATGTAGATCTTGTCATTCATCACATTACGATGGGTAAAATCAAACCCGAAGAATCAAAAGCACTTCAAAAAGCAATTTCTAAAGGAGTCGGTTTAGCAGGATGTCATGGAGGATTAGGTAATTCTTTTAAGAGGATGCCGAATTTCAATATATAGCTGGAGGACAGTTTCTTAAGCACCCTGGAGGACAGGTTAACTATATAGTAAATATAACTGATCCTAATAATTCCATTACAAAAGGAATTCCTAATTTTTCAATCTTTTCAGAGCAATATTATATGCACGTGGATCCAAACTTAAATATTCTAGCTTCGACTCAATTTTCAGGAAATAATGATTGAATTGACGGTGTAAAAGTCCCTCTTGTTTGGACTCTAATAACACGTGTAATTTCTTGGGAAATTTAAAATTTATTAGCAACAATATTTTTTTTAATTTTACTTTATGTAATATCTTTGCTTTTCTATGAAAAAAAAAATTGTGATTATTGGCTCAGGTTTTTCTTCCTTAACAGCTGCTTGTTACTTGGCTAAAATGGGACACAAAGTTGATGTATTTGAAAAAAATGAATATTTTGGCGGTAGGGCTGGACAATTTAAAGAGGATGGTTTCACATTTGATATGGGACCTAGTTGGTATTGGAT
>CAJWAE010000030.1 GCA_913020075.1 uncultured Flavobacteriaceae bacterium | reverse complement strand
AACAATGGGTAGATGCTGGTAAACCATTTAGAATACCTGAACAGGTAGCTTTTGGTAAAGAGTATATGCCTTTAGTATCTGAATGGATGCAAACGAAGTATTGTAATCGTAAGGGTTAGAAACCAAGAACTGATTTAGCTTTATCCTTATCTTCTTTGTTGAAGGTATTTTGTATACTCTTTTCAACAGTTTTGTAATTATCCCATTCTTCGTGCCATTTCCTTTCTAATAGCTTTCCTTTTTTAATCATCTTCTTGTCAAATTCACTTATTTCAAAGCCATCAGGTATAAGACCCTTTTCAGTTGCTTTAGCAAGAACTAAATACCAAGCACCAATCACATCAAACGCATCAATACCTGCTTCTTGTATAATAAAGAATTTTTGTTGTGGGTGTTTTAAATAGTGTGCTTCAAATGTTGATTGCTGAAATGAATGCTTTAAAAATGCTTTAGCAACTTCTGATGGTACTGCTAAATCTGTAATATTACTTGCAAATGTTCCCCTTTGAGATGATAAATAAGTTCCACTCATTCTCTTTAACTTATTTGTAATCGTATTAGTAATCTGCTTCCAATCCTTCTTACCCTGATAAATATCTGTTTGAAAATTATAAAGTCTAAAAGGGTCGTTTCCCCTGTATGCTTTATTAGGTCTATACTCTGCAATAATGAGTTTTAATAATTGAAATATTCTTGGTATTGGATATAAATTAAACTTTACTGTGCTTTGTCTTTGTTCCTGCTTACCCCTATTCATTATTAACGTTCTGTCAAAAATGTATGCATCTTCTAAATGAAAAGAGTTTTGATACTTAATATATTTATTTGCAGTTTCTATTTTCTTTAAACCATCATCTTTATAATAGTCTAAATGGTTGATTCTTGTTTTGTCAATTCTTGATAAATCTTGACCATCAATACAAAGGCAATAACTCAAAAGAAACGTTAACGTAGCTTCAAAGTCTTGTCCTGTTTTAATGTTCTTTATTCCATTTTTAAAATCAAAGGCTTCAGTATACTTTGGCTCCGAACTTCCTGAACTTGCACCAGCTATATAATGCCCACCCTGCTGGAATGGTCTAAACTTTTCCTTTTCGCCAAAAGCTATATTTGCCAAATCATCAAGTTTTTTTAAATGATTATCAGCACCACTAATCGTATTGTTAGGGTTTTGCTTTATTGTTTTCGTAATTTCTCTAACTATAGCGTTATCTGATAAATGAAGTTTAGTTAATGGATTGTATGGGGTGTTATTTTGAACCCAATCAACGTAGGACTTTCTATTGTTGATTGTACTTTCAGAATTTGTGGTTCTATTAATGTAATTTTCCCAAAGTTTATCTGCTGCTGATTCAATCTTTTCAAGGTTAAGTAAATTCCTAATTGAAGTTTCAACTGAATATTCAGCATTATGCAAAGACATTATTTCATCAGGAATCCGTTTTTTAATTTGATTAAACCATTCGTAATGCTGGCTTTCAACTGAAAGGGTTTGTTTTTCGTAATTAAAATGGTTTTCTAAAACCTTTATTCCTGTTACTTTTCTTACATCAATTTGAGCAGAAGTATTTCTTACCCTAATCCTTAATTCTTTGATTGGTTTTTTTGTTCCAGTACGATAATCAAGTATGATTGAATAACTCATATTTAGGCTAATATACAAATAGTGCCCAAAATAGTGCCCACTACCTTTTGATATAAAAGATATAGTATTTAACAAAAAATGCTAAATATTCAATGTTTTAGGGTGTTTTTTAATGGTTTTGGGTGTTAATAAGTATTTAAATCTACTCTATCAAGGTAGCGTTCTAAACTAACTGAACTAAACACCCTCGTGCTTTTAAGATTATTAACATTTAAATAGTGCCCAAATGATTTTTTAATCCTCTCAAAAATATATTATTTTTTACTCAATTCGTACTTCAGCTGATAATATTATGAAGCATTGATTTTTTTGCTGTTTTAAAACTCTATAATATCTCAAAACCGTGTTTCTTCCTGAACCTACTGAAGATGATATGCTTGTGGTTTGGTTTAATCCGTAAAAATATCTTGAAGTCTGAGACTCTCTGAGGGTAAAACAGTATTAATATCAGCTGAGTATGAACCTATAGATTCATAAAAATCACTAATTGAAAAACCAAATACTTCTAAAAAAAGAGTTTCTTTACTAACATTATTTCTACCTGATTTCCACCAATCAATATACACCCTTTTAAAAGCCTGAATTTCAGTATCACCTCTTTTTTGAAGTTCTTTTACTAAAGTTAGAAAGATAAAAACTGAATTAGCATAATTTATTTCAATTCCTTGGTCATTAAATGTTTCAAAAAAAGCTGGTGAATTAGTAGCTAAATCTGTTGTATTTTTTTGGTCATTAGTAAAATAGTTAAAACTGTAATATTGTTGAAGATATAACGATTCAAAAGTCGCAGCTCCACCTTCCATTAGATATTTTAAATATGGTGGTTCAACTATTGAAGCATTAATTTGATATACGTGAAAATATTCGTAAGCAATTACTGAATAACGATGTATATATTCATAAATAAATTCATCATTAGGCATTTCTAAAAGCTTATATCGTACAAATTCATTTCCGCAAATACACGTTCCACCTGCGTTTCCAATTTCAGATTGAAACGGAAGCCCTTCGATACTATTCCAGGCAAAGATATTCATTCCACTTTTTCCATCTTTTAAACTTACCCTATCCCTTGTGGTTATATGAACAGTTGAATTTAAATTTCCCATTATTAATCTAAATTCATTAACCCATTGCTGTGGAAGATTTTCTCCAAAGTTGTAATAAAACTTATACTTATCTCTACCAGTTAATGATAAAGCTTCATAAATGAAAATTGCTTCAAGCTCCAAATTCTGACTAACTGTTAGAGAAATTGTGCTTTCTTGTGATTCATTTGACCATTTTAAAAACTGATATCCTGAAGTAGGATTTGCTGTAACAGAAACTTCCGTACCTCCTTCATAAGTCCCTCCTTCTGAAGACACTGTTCCCCCTTCACCAGCAGTTACAGTCAAGGTATATGTTATTAACTCAAATAATGCCTTGTAAGTTTGGTTTGAATTAATAGTTATAGTTAAGCTTTGATTTGTCGAGCTATTTCCTTCCCAACCAGTAAAACGGTACCCTTCATTTGGGATAGCAGTAACAGTTACTTCTTTTCCTTCATTAAATGTTCCGCCACCAGTTATACTTCCTCCTAAACCTGCTGATACAGTCAAAGTATATTGAACGGCTACTGTTTCCGGTTCAGGGGTTTTCGTTTGAATAGTATTAGTTGGTGCTGATGTTTCTTCATCTGGTGAACAGCTAAAAATAAAAACTAAAAAGATTGGTATAAATATTGATTTTTTCAAATGAATGGTTAAAGATTAATAAGCTGCAAATACAACCCAATCTATCACAAAAATAAAGGCAAGTCTTCACTTGCTTCATTAGTAGCTTGTTTCATTCTTGGTAAGGTTTGTAATGCCAGAACTTACAGAAGAGGATATGCCTGTAGTTTAAAAGAAAACGCCACTAAAGTTAATTAGTGACGTTAAAAAAATATTCTATTTAGAATGTTGAATAAACTAAAGTTAATTCTTCAGCAGGTGACATTTCTCTCGAATTTAAAAGAGCATCCCAAGCTTTTTTTCCAAGAAAATCTTCAGGTACTTTATAAGCGACTTCATTTTTCTTTTTAGTAGGGAAGTTAAACGCTATATGGGTTGAAGTTGATTTCAATTCTTTTGTAATATCATTAGAGTCTACTAATTCACTAATACCCCAATATTTAATATATCCCCCAAGAATCCTTTTTTGAGCTACTGGCTTCCATACTGAAGTTTCATAGGCAATAAAGTCATCATTTTTTTTAGTCATATAATTAAAAGAAGCTTTGTCTCCTATTTCCCATTCTAGTCCTCGCCAACCAGTGGTAGTTACTAGTTTATACGTTCTACTTCTCATTTCTTTAACAATCCCAGTGCTTGAAAGTGATTTGTCAATTGATTTTTTACTTTTTCTTTTAAAAGCTCTATAGGATAACTTTTCCCAGTCAGATGTTGTCATTGTCATCTTTTCTTGTTCAGCATTACGACGAATCATAACGAAATATTCTGCCCATCCGTCATCTCCTTCTCTAGGTGTCCTTTTCCATACAGTCCATTGGGTAATAATTCCTTCAGCAACTGCAGTTTCATTGACTTTTTGCCAGTTTTTTTCCATTTTTAAATAAGATTCTTCTTTTCCTTCTTCAAGAACCATTGCCAAAATTACTGTAGACTGACTATAAGATTGAAATGATAGAAAAAAAGCAAATACAAACAATATTTTTTTCATTTTAAATTGATTTATGATTAGTAAGTCGCAAATATAAAAAACTATACAATATCCTCAAAACCATCTTTTTCTTTCTGAACTTAATGAAGATGATATGTCTGTGTTATTATAAAAACTCTTAAAAATTAATTAATGAAAAAGCATTTATAGGTTTATTTGTGTCCAAAGAGTTAAAAACTTATCAGATATTTTATCATAACAATTAGATAGAAACAAATTGTAAAAAATAAAGTGATAAATCCTATGCCTTTTGATAATTCTTTTTCAGAATATTTTTCAATCCACTTAATAGTAGGTTTGATACCTTTAATAAGTATGAAAAAACCAAAAAATGTAAATACGTAAGCTAATAGTTCCATATAATTACACAAGATAAATAATTTAGATCTATCAAATAGTTGCCATAACTAATTTAGAATCGACTATTTAAGAATTTATAAACATGCCTTAATCTATCAACAAATAAATGTTGTATTATCATCTAAAAAAGTTGGACAGTCTATTTAAGAAGATTAGAAATACCTGAAGATGATATGGCTGTGGTTTGAAATGAAAACTCCCTGAAATTAATTAAAGGGATTTTTACTTTAAAGATGTCGGTATAATTAGAGAAATGGAGTTTTAATCCAGCATCAATACTCTTTTAATAATCGCATACTCTCTGTAATTTACTTCTTACTCCTAATGTTGTTATTAGCTTTCTTAATTATGGTAGTCATTAACGTTCGATGTAAGTCTTCATCAACAGAAAGCTCAAGAATTAACTGCTCAACTATTGAATCAATCTCTTTATAGTTATCTGGCTTAAGGTGAGGCTGGAAGTTATATCTCTGTGTTGCTACATCTTTGATTTTAAAATGCTTTTCAATCAAGCTGTTTAGACTGTAATTTGTAATTACACCTCCTAACACAAGTAGATCGATCATATAAATCAAAAGATTTTCTTCACGAAGCCATTTAGCATTAAATTTTATTGCAGTAGTATCTTTGAATCCTTTTCCAGAAAATAGTATTGCAAACTCTAAATCGGAATGTTTATTAATGAAATTGAGTTTTTGGAGTTCACCTGATAACCTTGTAAAAAATGCAAGTTGCAACTCTGTATCATATGTATTTCCTCTTGTGAATTTTAAAATTTCGACATCATCCATAGCGCCAAATTAAGAAAACTTATTCTACAAAATTTAAAAAAGCAACTATTAAGATTCCTATTTATTAAACGAAATGAAAAAATTATGTTTTAATTGCTTTTATAATAAAAATTATCCATCCAATTATCAAAAGTATTCCTCCCATTGGGGTTAAAGGTCCAATCCATTTCAGATCTATTTTTATTATTGATTGGAGAGAAAGAAGAAAAATACTGAACGAAAAAAGAAAAGTTCCGCTTATAAACAACCTAAATATCCATTTTTTTTCTTCAAATGGTATAACTGATAATATTAATAATGCTATGCCGTGATACATCATATACTTGACACCAACCTCAAAGGAATCTAATGCAGTTTGAGTTAAGATTTTTTTAAGTAAATGACTAGCAAATGCACCTAAAACTACAGATAATAAAGCAAAAAAACCTCCGAATATTCTGATTTTATCCATAATTTTTTAGATTAAATCAAATATAAATAAATAGCTTGATATTATGTTTATTAATTATTCTTTTGATTCATTTTTCAAACAAAAAAGATGTGAAATTAATCAATGAGTAATGGTTGTAATTTAAGTTATGTAGTTACTTCCAAAAAGATCTATTTAAAGTTGATATATTTATTTTAAAAGAAAAAATAAAAAGATTATTGTTACCTTGTTTTTATAAAGTCAAAAAATGAAAAAATTATTGGTTTTATTTGTTTTAGTCCCTTTTTCAACTTTTGCTCAATGGGATTACAATAATGTCAATTCGGGAACCATTAGAAATGCAACTGGCAGTATTAATTTTTTTGGAAAAGATGAATTTAAATTTAAATTAATTAAATCAAAAAGTCCTGATTTAAACTTTTCAATAAGCAGTGACTTCTTTAAAAAAGATTCCAGTTACTATTATGTTGTATTAACCGTATTGGGTAAAAATTTTAGAGTTACAGAATTCGAAAGTTCTAAAGCAAATTTCAAGATAATAGAATTAAAAGATTTATCAAAAAGTGATAAATATACAGTTAATGATTTTTTGAAAAAATTTAAAAAAGGCATTCAATGTATAGTCACTATAAAGAATAAAAATAAAATAATTCAAGGCATTTGTTCATTAGAAGGAAGTTCTGAAGCAATTAATCAATTGCTTAGAAGTTAATCTTTGCAAATAAAAAAACATATGCAATCAAAATAATAAAAAAATTAAACTTTTTTTCTTTAGACTTATTAATATTTAAAACATGAACAATAAAAAAATGAAAATGTCTTTTTTAGCTGAACCAAATGATGCTAATTTTAAAGGTAATGTTCATGGTGGAAAAGTAATGAAATGGATTGATGAAATCGGATATGCTCTTTCAGTTCAGTATTCAGGAAAATACTGTGTAACAAAATTTGTAGATGATATAGAATTTTTGAAACCAATAAATATTGGTGATTTAGTTAAATTAGATGCTGAAATTATTAAGGTAGGCAACTCATCTTTAAGGATAAAAGTTTTAGTTTCAAGCACTAATTTAATTGAAAAAAGTAGTAAAAAAAATTGTGAATGTTATATTGTTTTTGTTGCTATTGACGAAAAAGGAAATAAAACTAAAATCCAAGAATAGCTATACCCTCATAATTAAACTGAATAATTGGGTGATTATACCACACTAATTTTCTTTTCGTATCCATGTTTGTGTCCTTCCAAGTAAAGAAAATCCATAATATCCTCTTACCTTTAAAATATCTTTTTTTTCTAAAGCAATAAAACAATCATATAGCTTTCCAGATTTTGGATCCAAAATCGTTCCATCTTCCCAAACATCATCTTCTAATTCAAGATCTTTTACTATAACTAATCCAGCCATTAATTTACCTTTATTTTCGCCTTTACAATTTATGCAAATTTTGCCCTGATCTTCAGGGAGTAGCAATTTTATTATTTTCCCATAAAGCTTGCCATCTTCTTCATAAAGTAATACTTCGGACTTTTTTTTTCCTGTCTCATCATCTTGAGTAATCCATAATCCTTCAACTGGATTAGATTGAGAGAAGTTAATAAAGAGAGTGGTAATAAGAGCATATATATATATCATAAATCGTTTCTGTTGATAAAATTTATTAAAACTATAAAATATATCTTTAAATTAAGTGATATTTTTGGAGAATGAATGTATTTCGGAAATTCAAATTTGTGCTTATTCTAATTCCATTAGCTGTTTTTATTGCCTTTTTTGATGGTTTAATTATGGATGATTTTTTAACTTCAAATGAAATTCCTGATCATTTTCGATTTATCGGAGTATTGATTTTGGTAGTTTCTGTATTACTTTATTTAGTCTTTCTTTTTGATAAGAATATAAACGAGTAGGTTAACTTAATAGATGTTACTTATCTTTGCAAGAAAATTTTATGCATCACTTTACTTTAAGTGACATCGAAGAAATGTCTAAAATATATCGGCTCAATCTTATTAATAGTGTTACTGGCTATAAGTCAGCTCATCTTTTAGGAACTATTTCAATTGAAGGAAACGAAAATTTAGCTATTTTTAGTTCTGTCATTCACTTAGGAAGTAATCCTGCAATTATTGGTTTTATTTTACGTCCTACAACTGTTCCCAGACATACCTATGAAAACATCAAATCAACTGGTGTTTTCACACTCAATGCAATTCATAAAAATCAAATTGTTGATGCCCATCATACTTCAGCAAAATATCCAAAAGGCGTTTCAGAATTTAATCAAACTGAACTGATTTCAGAAAAAAAAGAAAACTCAAAAGCCCCATTTGTCAGAGATGCCCCAATCCAAATGGCTTGTAAATACCTTAATGAATACCACATTAAAGAAAACAACACTATACTTATCATTGGAAGTATAGAGGATTTATATATAAAAGATTCTATATTATTAGAAGATGGATGGATTCAGCTTGATAAAGGACAGATTGTAACCATTAATGGATTAGATGGTTATGCTCTGCCAACACTTTTAGAACGATTTTCTTATGCAAGACCCAAAAGTTAAAACAGATTTCAAAGAAGCATTAAGTGACCAATGGATCAATTATGCTCTAACACATAGTGAGCCTATTCCAGAAATACTAAATGACCTAGAGCGAGTAACAAATCAAAAAGTATTACAGCCTCGAATGCTTAGTGGTCCATTACAGGGACGCTTATTAAGCTTGCTTTCGAATTTAATTAAACCAATGTCCATTCTGGAAATAGGAACCTACACTGGGTACTCAACAATTTGTTTAGCAGAAGGGCTGTCAGAAAAAGGAATTATTCAAACTATAGACTCGAATGAAGAACTTGTTTCAATTCAAAAAGAATTTTTTGAGAAGAGTAATTACAATCAAAACATTCAGACTCATTTAGGAAAGGCAATAGATGTTTTACCTAAACTAGATGGCCTATTTGATCTTGTCTATATTGATGCGGATAAGGTTAATTATGCTATGTATTTTGATATAATACTTCCTAAAATGAAAAAAGGTGGACTTATCATTTCAGACAATGTTCTCTGGAGTGGCAAAGTTTTAGAAAATACAGATTCAAAAGATAAAAACACTAAAGCTTTACAAATTTATAATGATAAGTTAAAATCAGATCCTCGAATACAAACAATTCTTTTACCCTTCAGAGATGGATTAAGTTTGAGTTGGATTCGTTAAATATCCCTTCGTATTGAGTCCTCCAGATTACTTAAATCATTTTTGACTTTATCTACTTCTTTTTTAATTTCTTTTGTGATTGATTTGGTAGGGTTTTCAATGTCAACATCTACTGATTTCTGAATTTCACTTTTAATGTCGTTTGTAGCTCTTCTAACCTGAGTCATTCCTTTTGCCAATGTTCTTGCAATCGAAGGGATACGATCAGCTCCAAAAACCAACAAAACAATAAAAAAAACGAAGACTATTTCAGCTCCGCTAATAAATAAAAACATTCATACTATTTTAAACAAAGATAACAAGATAAGTAGTTTATAAAAATTTACATAAAGCTAAGATCAAAGGATAAATTAAATTTATCCTTTGATCTTAGCTTTAAATTTTTCGAATTCCGATGTTGTTTTTTGCTTAGGCCAACTATTGTTTTTTAGATTTACGTCAGCGGTTTCCAGATCAGGGTCAATAGTTACTCCAATCAATTCTTTATTGGAAAAGATGACCTTTTTAACACTTACATCATTCTTCCGCCACAATTGAACTGGATAAGTCACGCGATCTGAGCTTCCATCTGCATAACTATATTTAACAATAAGAGGCATAACAAGACCTCCTGGTTTTTCGAATTCAACTTCATAAGAATATTTTGGGATTTTCACATTACTATTAATATCATTTTGAAGTTTTTTAGATCGAGATATAGGACTTTTATTTGCCCAATTAGGATCAAAAGACTCACTTTCCTCATCAATAATAAACACCATTTTATCTAAATTTTCTGCTTTATATGCGTTATTATTTTTTAGATATTCCTCATATTGGATTAAATTCTGTTTAGCCTTTAAATCTGGCTTATCAGAAAAATATATTTTTTTAACATTCTTAACTCCTATATCTACAACGTCTGTTGAATAAAACCATCCTCTCCAAAACCAATCTAAATCTGTTGCAGAAGCGTCTTCCATACTTCTGAAAAAATCTTCAGGTGTTGGATGCTTAAACATCCAACGCTTAGCATAAGTCTTAAAAGCATGATCAAAAGTCTTTCTCCCCATTATTGTTTCACGAAGAATATTCAGAGCAGTTGCGGGTTTGGCATAAGCATTAGGGCCTAACTTATAAACATTTTCAGGATTAGACATGATTGGTGAAATAAAATCTTGATCTCCGGCCATATAGGGAACTATTTTTTCTGGATCTCCTCTTCTTGAAGGATACTTATCAAGGGATGTAATTGATTCTGGATAATTAATCCCAAAATCTTGCTCGGTAAGATATTGTACGAAGGTGTCTAAACCCTCATCCATCCATCCCCACTGACGTTCGTCTGAATTCACAATCATTGGAAAATAGTTGTGTCCCACTTCATGAATAATAACACTTATCATTCCAAATTTAGTTCTTTCAGAATAATTTCCATATTCATCAGGACGTCCATAATTCCAACAAATCATTGGGTATTCCATACCTTGGTTTTTTGCATGAACTGAAACAGCCTTTGGATAGGGGTAATCAAATGTGAATTTTGAATAAGTTTTTAATGTTTGTACAACTGCTTTGGTAGAGTATTCTTCCCATAGTGGATTTCCTTCTTTAGGATAAAGCGAAACTGCCATCACCCTTTGGGCTCCTACCTGAACAGCTTGACGTTCCCAAATAAATTTTCTTGATGTTGCAAACCCAAAGTCACGAACATTTAAAGCTTCAAATCTCCAAGTACTCTTCTTCTTTGAAAACGAAGACTCTTTTTTAATAGCTTCATCTTGATTTACAATGAGTACCGGTTTATTATAGCTTTTTTCAGAAACTAAAAAACGCTTGTATTGCTCGCTAGTTAAAAGTTCTTTTGGATTTTGTAAAGTTCCTGTTGCCTCCATAATGTGATCAGAAGGAACCGTTATGTTAACTTTATAATTTCCAAATTCTAATGCAAATTCACCATTTCCCCAAAATTGATAATTTTGCCACCCTTCTACATCATTATAAACACATAGTCTTGGGAAAAACTGTGCAATAACGTAGGCTTTATTTCCATCTTTAGGGAAATATTCAAAACCTGATCGTCCCCTTTTATCAACATGATCATTAATGTTATACCACCATTTAATTTTAAACAAATAAGAATCGCCGGGACTAATTGCCTGAGGTAAGTCGACCCTCATCATAGTTTGATTGATGGTAAATGGTAAGTTTTTGCCATTAGAATCATGCACCCAGTCAATATTAAAACCTCCTTCAAAAGGATCATTTAAATAATTTGAAACAAGCGAATTTGATTGTTCAAAACCTGAATCAGTAAATCCATTTTTATCTAAGTTAGGTGCATTTTTTTTACGAATATTTTGATCCAATTGTAACCATAAATATTGTAATTGATCAGGAGAGTTATTTTTGTATGTTATAATTTCTTCACCATACAAACGACTGTTTACATCATCCAGTTCAATTTCCATTTCATAGTCTACCTTTTGTTGATAATAATCTACACCAGGAGCTCCAGAGGCATTATGGTAGCGGTTAGGATCAGCGAACTGATCATACAATTGTCTAAACTTATTATTATTTGAGTGTCCTTGTTGAACTTGAGATTGCAAAGAGAATGAATAAAAGAAACCAAGTATAAATAAGCATTTAAATAAAAATCTTACGTTTTTCATGTTTTTGTTCTACATTATTACTAACAGTAAATAAATATACATAATAATTCACTCTTTAATTTTTTATGATGATTGAAATCATAAAGTGATGTCTATTTCAACTTCAGGTTTTTTGTTTTCAAGTAAATAACTCTTTCGGATATCTTGAGATTTAAAATGAATAATGTTTTTTTGGTCTTTAAATAGATTAAAAAATATTGTGTTTTTTAATCTAATTTTTTTTAATCTATTTAACTGAGAAATCTCAAGATAGCATAAGACTATATCATTTTTGTATTCTTTCCCCAAAAAATCATATGCTAATAAAGAATCTTTAAAATAAATTTGCAAATTGTTTTTTAAGTTAAATTCTAATATACTGTCTATAAATTGACCTTTAGAATCAGGATCAAGTCTTATGTTTTTATTTGTTTGTTGCAAAAGTAATTCTGCATCCTCAATAAATAATTGAGTTATAATCTGAAGGGTATTTATTTCTGATTTATATTGAATATTAGTTGTAGTTACATGAAACTTATGTTCATTAGACAATGTTAATATAATATTTAGTAAAAAAGTTAGGAAATAAGTAGAAAGTAATTGCATCAAAATAATTTAAATTAATCTACTTTTATTTCTCTAAAAATGCTGCTTTCATTGATTAAATAATCAATTAATAAAAATTGTTTACTTTGTTTTAAAAGTGCGTCAGACTTCATTCGAGAATCTAAAAACTTTAAAAAATAAAAAACTTCTTCTTTACCTAATTTCAAATCCTTTTCAAAGAAATCATCTTCAAAAACATATGGAAGTATTTGACTGGGTTTCATACTCATTTGTTCTTCTTTAGTTTTTCCTAAAAAAGATTTAGCTATCAATTTTGCTATATTCACAAAGTCAACTCCATTGGTGAATAGACGATCATCAGCAGCTCTATTAATTATTTTAGTAGATTTATCCTGATCATAGTCAATACCTTTAAATTCGTCTTCTTTTAAATTTAGGAATTTCTCTATATCTTCAGTTGTCACAACAACTTCTTTAAGCTCTGTTATGTTTTCATTTACTGAAACAACTAAACGATTTTTTTTTAAAATATCAGGGGTAATGATAATGCTTCTTATTCTGTATTGAACAGAAGAAAAAATCACTTCATCTCCATTGGTAACCTCAATTTCAAATTCTCCATTGCTGTCAGTTATAGTTGTTAGTTGTGCAGTTTTATTTATAACATTTGCAGCAACAACACTTGTGTTTTTATAAAGTAATTTTCCTTTGATTAAATTTCGTCCTTGGCCAAAAATAAAATTGATAGAAAAAAATAAAAAAATAAAAAAATAATTTTTTTTCATTTGATAAAGATAGTTTTACATCCTGAAGAAAAATATCAAAAAACGTTAATTTTTAAATATTGATATTATAAATTAAAGCTTCTAATATTCTGTAGGGAGGCATTAACTAATTCTTAGTATTCTAAAGAAGATTCGTTATGTTTGAAATGTATAGCAAGAAAAATAACAATAATTATTGGATTATAATTAGCGTTTAATTGAGAGTTGTTATTGAAACTAGACTTGGAGTTATATATTAGAGGTCATCCTAATGATTTATGATTAACTAAGGGTGCTACTTTTAATATTATAATAATAAAAAATTTGAATCGTAAAACATTTCTTATTACGTCATTAGGCTTTTTAGGTTGGAGAGATTTAGCTCAATTTAAAATTCAAAAAACATATTCTATTTCTGAATTAACAGGAAAAGGTCTAACTGACCTATACAGTTTAAAAATACCGCTGCTAAAAACTGTTGCAAAAGCGTTTTTAGAAATGCAAAATGAAGCTAAAAAAGAAAACATTTCAATTGAAATTGTGTCTGGATATCGCTCATATAATAAACAAAAAATAATTTGGAATCGTAAGTTTAATAGCAATGCTATTAACGGACTTAAAATTCAAAAAAATATTAAAAAAATAATCGAATATTCTACGGTTCCAGGAACTTCGAGACACCATTGGGGAACTGATGTCGATTTAATTGATGGCTCAAAAACTAAAGAAGGAGATGTTTTAATTACTAAAAAATTTAATGAAAAAGGCACCTATTGGGAACTAAAAAAATGGATGGATAAGAATGCTGAAAACTTTGGATTTGTTCTTGCTTATACAAACGACCCTGGTCGAAAAGGTTTTAATTACGAACCTTGGCACTATAGCTTCGCTCCTATTTCAGTTCCAATGCTAAAATCTTATCTAGATTTAAATTTAAAGGAGGTGTTGATCACATCTGGATTAGAGGGAAAAGAATACTTAAGTCATGATTTCATCTCAAAATATATTGATGAACATATTTTAGGCATTAATCATATTTTAAAATCTTTTTGAATAATTCATCTATCTGGTAAAAACAGGAATTAGAGGGTCATGAGTCTCAATGGAACTAAATTTGTATCCTTCAAACGAAAATGAATTAACATCTTCCAAAGTATTGGCATCTATACGAATAAGATGTCTAGCCATCATTCCCCTTGCCTTTTTAGCATAAAACGAAATTATCTTTAATTTACCGTTTTTAAAGTCTTTAAACTGAGGAGTAATGACTTGGTTTTTTAAATTTTTATAGTCTATAACACTGAAGTATTCGTTACTAGCTAAATTTACTAAAAACTCGCTACTTTCCATTTCAAAATTAAGTTGCTGGGTGATTTTTTTCTTCCAAAAGGCATAAAGATTTTTATCAGATCCTACAGGAAACACACTGCCCATCTCTAGGCGATATGGCTGGATCAAATCTAAAGGCTTTAACAAGCC
Organism: uncultured Flavobacteriaceae bacterium; assembly: GCA_913020075.1. GTDB lineage: Bacteria > Bacteroidota > Bacteroidia > Flavobacteriales > Flavobacteriaceae > MS024-2A. The sequence goes on along the minus strand of CAJWAE010000030.1, from coordinate 4,708 downwards.
ATACAACCCTGACAAAACACGAAGGTTAGACTGCATGTTTTCAATTTCAGTTGTTGAGAAAGAAAATGAATCTAATCCTTTATAAACATCTCCGTTAAAAGTAAAAATTGCGGGGCGAGCATTACTTAAAGATTCTGGAGTTCCAAAATTCTGATTTCGTTCCCAATTGAGTTGCGCCAATTTATATGAGATATTCATAACTTCACTTAAATTCTTAGCAGATTTTTTTTTTAATAAAGCACTAATAATATTTGCCTCTAATTTAAAGTGAGGTTGTGAATAAGTTTTGGTTGGAAGTTGCTTTTCAAAATCAAGAGATTTTGCAGGAGAAATAACCATTTTCATAAGACTATTTTAGGTAAAAATACAGGGTTTTTTGCCCGATTGCAAGCCTTACTAATTTATAATTAAAATAGTATTATAAATTCTTATGTTGAGCATATTGCTTCCACTTTTCAACTGCTAAAGAAAAATCATCAGGAATAGGAGCATTAAATCGGAGTATTTTTCCGTTTTCAGGATGGACAAATCCTAGTGTCTTAGCATGAAGAGCTTGTCGCGGTAATAAAGCGAAACAATTATCTACAAATTGTTTGTATTTAGTGAAACTTGTCCCTTTTAAAATCTTATCACCTCCATACCTAGCATCATTAAACAATGTGTGCCCATAAAACCTCATATGTGCTCTAATTTGATGAGTTCTTCCTGTTTCAAGTTGACACTCAATCAGAGTGACATAACCAAGCCTTTGAATAACCTTGAAATGAGTGGTAGCTTCTTTTCCTTGGGAATTATCTTCAAAAACAGTCATTTGGAGACGGTTTTTAGGATGTCTCCCTATTGCTCCTCTAATAGTACCTTGGTCTTCCTGAATATCTCCCCAAGCTAAAGCAATATATTTTCGCTCAGAAGTTTTATTGAAAAATTGCTTTGATAAATGAGCCATTGCTTGTTCTGTTTTTGCAACGACCAAAAGACCACTAGTGTCTTTATCTATTCTATGGACTAATCCAGGTCTTTCATTTTTATTTTTAGGTAATTGTTCAAAATGATACAGCAAACCATTCAAAAGTGTTCCTGAATAATTCCCATGGCCAGGGTGAACAACTAACCCTGCAGGTTTATTAATTACAACTAAAATATCGTCTTCAAAGACAATATCTATATCCAGTTTTTCAGGAACTAATAAGTTCTCATGTGGGGGATGAGAAAAAAGCACTTTTACCTCATCTCCTCCCCTAACTTTATGATTTGATTTAACAGGTATTGAATTGACAAAAATACTTCCAGCCTTTGCTGCTTTCTGAACTTTGTTTCGAGTCACATTTTCAACACGCGACATTAAAAATTTGTCAACACGGAAAGGAGTTTGTCCTGGATCAGCTTTAAAAGAATGATGCTCATAAAGTAACTCAGGGTTTTCTAACTCACCTTCTAAAGTATTATCGTTTTCCATTTCCTAAAACTAAATCAATTTTTGTGGTTTTAGGTAATAATATCCCTGCTTCTATTTTTTTTCCCTCAAATTGAATTTCTAAAACCATGTCTTTTCCAATATTGTTTTTATAAATAATTCTACCTAATTCAAACCCAACTGACTTAATCATTGATTCTGCATTTCGTTTTGTAATCTGAACTAGATTGGGAACAGTTATTTTGCGATAACTAGAAGGATTAACTATCAAATAAATTTTTCTGTTTTTCTTAACTTCACTTTTTGGAAAAGGAATGTGTGAAATAACAGTCTTGGGGGATGAATCTGGATCAAATTTTGTAGAATCTATGACTTCAAAGCGTAGATTTTCTTTTTCCATGATATAGGGTAAATCATTTAAATGAACACCTTTTAGATCAGGAACTGTTAAATATTGATCGTGATTAGTAATGAATTTAAGTCCGTAAGAAGAAAGAATAAATAAAAACACAGTGAATAATGTAATTAAGAGTATTTGCTTTAAAAAAAATTTACTAAATAAAAAATTTACTAAATACATTATTTTGATTTCGATGCTAATATAATAAATCGCTTGCTTTTGGGTTGCTTTGAAATGATATACCTTTGTAAAAGAACTAAAAAAAATGTGCAGAAAAAAGGTGGGAGTTGTTTGTGGTGGATTTACTTCTGAATTTGAAATATCTATAAGAAGTGGCGAAACAGTTTTTCGAAATTTGAACCGTGATTTTTGGGATGTATTTTTAATTACTATTGATCAAAAAAAATGGACTGCTATTGATGACCAAAAAAAAACATACGAAGTTTCAAAAGGGGATTTTAAACTTATAAGTCAAAAAGATTCCGTTTGCTTAGATTTAATCTTTAATGCAATCCATGGTGCGCCAGGAGAAAATGGACAATTAAGTTCACTTTGGGAGCTTTTAAACATTCCCTTTTCGAGTTGTGATAGCTATAATGCAGCATTAACATATAACAAAAGAGATTGTTTATCAGTATTAAGAGATTGGAATATTCCAACTGCTAAACATTTTGCAATAAACTCAGATGATATCATTGATGAAAAAATAATAGAAACTGTTGTAGGATTTCCGTGCTTTGTTAAAGCCAATAGAGCAGGAAGTAGCTTTGGAGTTTTTAAAGTAAAAAAGAGATCATCGCTATCAGAAGCTATTAAAAAAGCTTTTAAAGAAGATAATCAAGTTATAATTGAAAGTGAACTTGTGGGTAGAGAAGTTTCTGTTGGCGTTTACGCTTTAAATAATTCAATTAATGTTTTACCTGTTACAGAAATAATTTCTGAAAATGAATTCTTTGATTATGCCGCAAAGTATGAGGGTAAATCGGAAGAAATTACTCCTGCTAAAATACCAGCTGATTGGAAAGAGAGGGTTGAAGATTATGCAAAAGAGATATATCGCAAACTAGGATTAAAAGGTGTAGTGCGAAGTGAATTCATATTTGTTAATGGAATACCTAACTTTATAGAAATAAATTCTGTTCCTGGAATGACTTCTGAAAGCATAATACCTCAGCAAGTAAAATCAAAAGGTATTGATCTTTCTGTTTTTCTTGATCAGCTTTTAAATCATGCATTAATAAAAAATAATCCTTAGTATTATGAAACGATTTGTTTTTCCTGGCTCATTTGATCCCATAACACTTGGTCACCAAGATATTATTGAAAGAGCACTTCCCTTGTGCGACGAAATGATTATTGCTATTGGTGAAAATTCAAAAAAAAAATATTTATTTAATTTAGAAAAAAGAATAAGTTTTATTTCCCAAACGTTTAAAAAAGAAACTAAAATAAAGGTTCTTTCCTATGAGGGTTTAACTATCGATTTTTGCATGAAAGTAAAAGCTGATATTATTTTAAGAGGACTAAGAAATCCTGCAGATTTTGAATTTGAAAAAAACGTAGCACATATGAACCGAAAACTATCAAAAATTGAAACTCTATTTTTATTGACTTCTTCAAATCTTTCCTATTTAAGTAGTAGCATTGTTCGAGAAATCATTACGCACAATGGTGATTACTCTTCATTGGTTCCAAAAGCAGTCAAACGCTAATCTATTTTATTTCTGATATTAATATTTTAATATTTTCGTAAGCATTTTCAATTAATTTAGGGAATTCGCTTTTTGATATCCAAACAGCCTTTTCAATATTCTCCTCCAATTGAGGATCCAGTTGAGCAGAGGATCCTGTTTTCATCAGAAACCAATAGGTTTTTTTTAATTTGTGCTTACCATTGGCATTATAAATATGATAAGTTGTAGAAATTTTATTTTTCACTATCAAGCCGGCAACACCTGTTTCCTCAATCACTTCTCTAACTGCAGCATCAACAATAAGTTCATTTTTTTCAATTTTACCCTTAGGCAAATCCCATTTTTCATTTCTATAAATAAATAAAAATTTTCCATCTTTATGCTCCACCAAGCCCCCTGCAGCCTCTATTATTGGAAAACGATTGATAAATAATTTTTCAATTTTTTCAGCTTTTGGATGATACAAATAAACTCCCTTGTTTTTTTTAGATCGTAATGCCTTTAAAATTGATTCAGAGTTTGAGTATTTTAAAAAAAGTAATGGTGTTTCATCACTATTATTTTGTAAATCTGATGTAAAAAAAATTGGCTTTTTATTATAAAAAACTTTATACATTTGTGTATGGTTTTTAACGAAAATATAGCTCAGCAAACTGCCGAATATCTTTTACAAATTAATGCAATTAAATTGAATCCAGAAAATCCTTTTAAATGGGCAAGTGGATGGCTATCACCAATCTATTGTGATAACAGAATCGCCTTATCTTATCCTGAAGTAAGGACCTTTTTGGCAACTAGTTTGGCTGAAGGGATTAGATCTGAATTTGGAAAAGAAATTGTGATTGCTGGGGTGGCAACAGGAGCAATTGGGATAGGAATCCTCGTTGCACAGCAACTAGATCTTCCATTTATTTATGTTAGACCTGAGCCTAAGAAACATGGTCGCAAGAATCAAATTGAAGGTCAGTTAAAAACTGAACAAAATATTGTCGTTATTGAAGATCTTATCAGCACTGGTAAAAGTAGTTTAAATGCTGTTATAGCTCTAAAAGAGGCTGGTGCAAAAGTTTTAGGTATGAAAGCATTATTCACTTATGGGTTTGAAATTTCAAATATTGCTTTTAAAAATGCAGAAATTAAATTACAAACACTTTGTGATTATCAACACTTATTGACTGTGGCATTAAAGCTAGGGAAAAT
>CAJWAE010000029.1 GCA_913020075.1 uncultured Flavobacteriaceae bacterium | reverse complement strand
TCATCAATATTATCCGATGCGATAATCATTCCCTCTAAAATATGAGCTCTTTCTTCCGCTTTTCTTAACTCATATTTTGTTCTTCTCACAACAACATCATGACGATGTTCAACAAAATGATGAATCATATCTTTTAGATTCAACATTTCTGGTCTCCCTTTAACTAAAGCTATATTATTTACACTAAATGAAGATTGAAGAGAAGTATATTTATAAAGTTTATTTAAAACAATATTAGGTATTGCGTCTCTTTTAAGTACATAAACTACACGCATACCATTTCTATCTGACTCATCTCTTATGGTACTTATACCTTCAATTTTTTTGTCGTTTACCAATTCAGCTGTTTTTCTAATCATTTCAGCTTTATTTACTTGATAAGGAATTTCGGTAACGATAATAGACTCTCTGCCGTCTACTTCTTCTATATTCGCTTTAGCACGAATAACCACTCTTCCTCTTCCAGTTAAAAATGCCTCACGAACACCATCATAACCAAATATAGTTCCTCCGGTTGGAAAATCAGGAGCTTTGATGGTTTGAATTAATTCTTCAATGGAAATATCATTATTATCTATATATTGTATTGTACCGTCAATAACCTCTGTTAGATTATGGGGAGGCATATTAGTTGCCATACCAACCGCAATTCCGGAAGCTCCATTAATTAAAAGATTGGGTACTCTAGTAGGTAAGACTTTAGGCTCCTTGAGAGTATCATCAAAATTCAATTGAAGATCAACGGTTTCCTTATCAATGTCAGCTAAAAGATCTTCTGACATTTTACGCATGCGAGCTTCAGTATATCTCATTGCTGCAGGACTATCTCCATCAACAGAACCAAAATTACCTTGACCATCTACTAATAAATACCTTAAGCTCCACTCCTGAGCCATTCGAACCATAGTATCATAAACAGAACTGTCGCCGTGAGGGTGGTATTTACCCAATACTTCACCAACAATACGAGCAGACTTTTTATATGCCGTGTTAGATCGTATTCCTAATTCATGCATTCCAAACAAAACCCGTCGATGCACAGGCTTTAAACCATCTCTTACATCGGGTAGGGCACGTGACACAATGACAGACATTGAATAATCAATATATGCTGATTTCATTTCGTCTTCAATGTTAATAGGAATGAGTTTTTCTCCTTCGTTCATAATATATAAATATGTATCAACAAAAATAAAACAATATGCCCGAAAATAGGGTTAGAATCTAAGGTATAATTCACAAAATTATTAACAGTAAAATACTCTACTTTTGTTATAAATTATAAGTGTTCAGTAATTGAAATCTTATTTTTTTTTTGTCTATTAGCATCAAGCATAATATTAATGGTCTACTTTTTGATTATATATTAACAAAATTAAAATATCTATGGATGATAATTTTTCACCACGCGTAAAAGATGTAATTGCTTTCAGTAAAGAAGAAGCCCTTCGTTTAGGTCATAGTTTTATTGGCACAGAGCATTTGATGTTGGGAATTCTAAGGGATGGTGAAGGTAGGGCAATAAAAATATTAAACACTATTGAAGTAAACTTAGAAGAATTGAGACGAAAAGTCGAAATCTTAAATCCCGCGACCATAGATCAATCTCAAATCCTTAATGACAAGAAAAATCTACATTTAACAAGACAAGCTGAACGAGCTTTAAAAACAACCTTCTTAGAGGCTAAGTTATTTCAAAGTGAACTTATCAATACTGTCCATCTTCTTCTTTGTATTCTGAGAAACGAAAATGATCCAACTACTAAGTTATTATCCAAGCTCAATATAGATTATGATTTGGTTAAAGAACAATTTAAACTAATGCTAGCTAATGATTCCGAAAGCTATGAAGAGATTCCTTCTTCCGATTCATTTCCTGATGAAAAAGAAAGTGATGGAGAGAATAAAGAAAATCCTTTTATTTCAAGTCCTGAATCGAAAACATCTAAAAAAACAAAGACTCCTGTTTTAGACAACTTTGGTCGTGATGTTACATCTTTAGCCGAACAAGATAAATTAGATCCAATAATTGGCAGAGAAAAAGAGATTGAACGCGTGTCCCAAATTTTAAGTCGAAGGAAGAAAAACAATCCTCTTCTTATAGGCGAACCTGGTGTTGGAAAATCTGCAATAGCTGAGGGTCTTGCTCTCCGTATTGTTCAAAAAAGAGTTTCAAGAATTCTTTATAACAAAAGAGTAGTAACATTAGACTTAGCAAGTTTAGTTGCAGGCACAAAATATCGTGGTCAATTCGAAGAACGGATGAAAGCAGTTATGAATGAGTTAGAGAAAAATGATGATATTATTTTATTTATTGATGAAGTCCATACTATAGTTGGAGCCGGTGGTGCTACTGGCAGTTTGGATGCATCTAACATGTTCAAGCCAGCTCTGGCTAGAGGAGAAATACAAATCATTGGTGCAACTACACTTGATGAATATAGACAGCATATAGAAAAAGATGGTGCTTTAGAGCGTCGTTTTCAAAAAATACTGGTTGAACAAACTACTCCTGAGGAAACACTTTTAATTCTAGAAAACATAAAAGAACGTTACGAAACTCATCACAATGTAAACTATTCACATGAAGCTTTAAAAGCCTGTGTAGATTTAACCCATAGGTATATGTCTGATCGTTTTTTACCCGACAAAGCTATTGATGCATTAGACGAGTCTGGCTCAAGGGTTCACATCAATAATATGAGTGTACCACAGGAGATTATTGATTTTGAGAAGCAATTAGATGATGTTCGTAAATTAAAAAATTCTGTTGTTAAAAAACAGAAATACGAAGAGGCTGCAAAATTACGTGATGATGAAAAAAAATTAGAACTTCAGCTTCTTCATGCACAAGAGCGCTGGCAAGAAACTTCTAAATTAAATAGAGTTACAGTAAATGAAAATGACATTTCAGATGTTGTTTCCATGATGACTAATATACCCGTTAATAAGATAGTTAAATCTGAAAAAAATAAACTTTCTAAACTTTCAAAAGTTATTGGAAAAAAATTAATTGGTCAAAAAAGTGCAATCAACAAAGTAGTTAAAGCTATTCAAAGAAATCGTGCAGGATTAAAAGCACCCGACAAACCTATTGGATCCTTTATTTTTTTGGGACAGACAGGAGTAGGAAAAACTCAGTTAGCTAAAATATTAGCTTCTGAAATATTTGAATCAGAAGAAAATCTTATTCGAATTGATATGAGTGAATATATGGAGAAATTTGCAATATCAAGATTAATTGGAGCACCTCCTGGATATGTTGGCTATGAGGAAGGTGGTCAATTGAGTGAAAAAGTTAGACGAAGGCCATACTCTGTTATACTTTTAGATGAAGTTGAAAAAGCTCATCCAGATATTTTTAATATGCTTTTACAAGTTTTAGATGACGGATTTTTAACCGACAGCTTAGGTAGAAAAATTAATTTTCAGAATACAATTATCATCATGACTTCTAATATTGGAGCTCGTCAAGTTAAAGATTTTGGTGTGGGGTTAGGATTTGAAACTTCTTCACAAAAAAATCAGACCAGTGAAATTGAAAAAGGTGTCATTGAAAAAGAATTGAAAAAAACTTTTTCGCCTGAATTTTTAAACAGAATTGATGATATTGTGATTTTCAATGCTTTAGAACAAGACGATATCAGAAAAATTGTTGACATAGAATTAACAGGCTTAATTAAGCGCGTTCAAAAATTAGGTTACCAAATAACAATCACAGAAGCTGCAAAAGACTTTGTTTCTGAAAAAGGATTTGATAAAAAATATGGTGCAAGACCCTTAAATAGAGCTATTCAGAAACATATTGAAGATCTCGTTGCTGAAAATATCGTGAGTAATTTTATTAAAGAAGGTGATCAAATTTTAATTGAAAAAAATGATAATAAAGACATCCTTGAACTTCTTTTAAATCAAGAATCAGAAAGTACATCATAAATTTATTTTGTTAAATAAAAGATCTACATTTTATTTCGAATTCGTTTAGGAGTAACCTAAATAGCACTATTTTTGCGTTTGTTTAAAATATTATTTTCCTGATTTTTAAGAAAAAAAGTTCAAATAAGTATGAAAGTTTTAAAATTTGGCGGTACATCAGTTGCAAATTCAGAAAGTATAACTCATGTAGTTCGTATTATTTTAAAATCACTACCTGAATCTCAAGTTATTGTTGTTTCCGCTTTGGGAGGAATCACTAACATACTTCTAGAAATGGCTCAAAAAGCCAGCAAAGGAAATCCTGATTATAAAAATCATATTTCCACTCTAGAGAAGAGACATCTTGATCCAATTCTTCATTTCATATCATTAAACGCTCAAGCTGAAGTTATTACCTTTTTAAAATCTCAACTCAATGAACTTGAAAGTCTTTTAGAGTCTCTTTTTACATTAAATGAACTAACAGAAAAAAGTCTCTCAAAAATTTTAAGTTTTGGAGAAATTCTATCAAGTACAATTATTTTTAATATTTTAAAAAACCAATCCTTATCGGTATCTATTAAAGATGCTAGAGAACTTATTTTTACTAATTTGATTAACAATCGTGAGATTGTTAATCATAAAAAAAGTTCTGAAAAATGTAATACCTATTTATTATCTGAAAAAAATAAAATAATCATAATACCTGGTTTTATTGCCAGTGATGATAAGGGAAACTCGACTACATTAGGGAGAGGTGGATCAGATTATACTGCTGCTTTAATAGCTAATTATTTAGATACTGATTTTCTAGAAATATGGACTGACGTTAACGGAATGTATACCGCAAACCCTAAAATGGTTAGTCAAGCTCAATCTATTCCCAAACTTTCTTTTCAAGAAGCAATGGAATTATCTCATTTTGGTGCAAAAGTTATTTATCCTCCTACCCTTCAGCCTCTGATTGAAAAACAAATTCCTCTAATAATAAAAAACACCTTTGATGCAGATGCATCAGGAACAATTATCGATACTTATGGAACTAAATCTGAACAAAACGCAACAATTGTAAAGGGTGTAAGTCACATAGAAAACGTTGCATTGATAAGTTTAGAAGGGAGTGGAATGATTGGAATTCCAGGATTTTCGAAACGGCTTTTTGAAAGTCTTTCCACAAAACAAATTAATATAATTATGATTACTCAAGCATCTTCAGAGCATTCAATTTGCCTGGGAGTTCATTCTGAAGATGTTGAATCAGCTAAAAAAGCTATTGATGAGCATTTTGAATTTGAAATTAGTCAAAAAAAAGTTGCTCCAGCAAAAATTGAATTGAATATGGCCAATATAGCTGTTGTTGGAGATCGGATGAAAGATCATCAAGGAATCAGTGGGAAATTATTTAGTAGTCTGGGTGCTAATAACATCAACATAAGAGCTATAGCACAAGGAGCTTCTGAGCGAAATATTTCGATTATAATAGATGATAAGAATACTCAAAAAGCACTTAACACTATACATGAAATTTTTTTTGAACAACAAACCAAAGAATTAAATCTTTTCATTACTGGCGTGGGTAATGTTGGTGGTAAATTACTCGAGCAAATCAAACAACAACAAGTATATTTACTTAAACACTTACGATTAAAAATTCGTGTGATTGCCCTCTCTAATTCTCGAAAAATGATCTTAAACTCCAGTCCTGTAGAATTAGGAAATTGGAAGGATCTGCTTAATCAAAGTAAAATTCCAGCTGATAGAGAATTGTTTTTTAAACATATAAAAAAATTGAATCTTAGAAATAGTATTTTCATAGATAATACCGCAAATGAAATAATCGCTAATGAATATGGTAACTATTTAAAAAATAATATAGGTGTAGTCACCTGTAATAAAATTGCTTGTGCAAGCTCACTAGAATATTACCGTAAACTGAAAATAACAGCACGTAGATTTAGTACTCCTTTTTTGTTTGAAACAAATGTTGGAGCGGGTTTGCCAATTATAGATACTCTCAATAATTTAATCGCTTCAGGTGATAAAATTCATAAAATACAAGCAATCTTATCTGGAAGTTTGAATTATGTATTTAATAATTTTACTTCTCAAACCTCCTTTAAGGAGATTGTCAAAAGTGCTCAAAAAGAAGGATATACAGAACCCGATCCTAAAATAGATTTAAGTGGTGTAGATGTAGCACGTAAAATATTAATATTGGCGAGAGAGAGTGGATATGATTTAGAAATAGAAGATGTTTTAAATGAATCTTTTTTGCCAGAAGCAGTTCTAAATTCATCAAATAACGAAGATTTTTATGAGGCTATTGAAAAACATGAATCTCATTTTCAAGAGTTATTGGCTAGCGCTAGCGAAAAAGGAACACGCTTAAAATACGTTGCTCAGCTGGAAAATGGAAAAGCTAGCGTTGGTTTACAAAAAATAAAATCTGATCATGATTTCTATAATCTCAAAGGAAGTGACAATATTATTCTCTTTTATACTAATCGCTATAAAAACAATCCGCTTATCGTGAAAGGAGCTGGTGCAGGAGCAGATGTCACTGCTTCAGGTCTTTTTGGAGATATTATTAGAATTGGAAAACAATAATTATGAACCAAATTAAAATTTTCACTCCTGCTAGTGTAGCCAATGTTTCCTGTGGGTTTGATGTGCTTGGCTTTTGTTTAGATACCATAGGTGATTTTATGATTGTATCTAAAACTGATACGCCTGGTGTCCAAATCGGCTCAGTAACAGGTGAAAAGGTTCCAAAAGATCCTTTAAAAAATGTCGCAAGTGTTGCTGTTCTTTCATTACTTGAAACACATCCAAGCAAATGTGGTTTTAAGATAGACATTGATAAACAAATCAAGCCTGGAAGTGGAATTGGAAGCAGTGCTGCTAGTGCAGCAGGTGCAGTCTTTGCAGTCAATGAGCTTTTGGGTAAGCCTTTTACCAGAAATGAATTAATAAAGTTTGCTCTTGCCGGAGAATCTTTGGCTAGTGGAGCATACCATGCTGATAATTTAGCACCTGTCCTTTTAGGTGGGTTTACTCTAGTTAGAAGTAACAAAACTTTAGATATTATTAAATTACCAATCCCTCCAGAATTATTTGCTACAGTGATTCATCCTAAAATTGAATTAAAAACAATTCATTCTAGAGCTATTCTCAAAGATACAATACCACTTAATAAAGCAATTGAACAATGGGGAAATCTAGGTGCTTTTATAAGCGCTTTATATACTAATGATTATGAATTACTTTCAAGAAGTATGGAGGATAAAGTGATTGAACCTTACCGGTCTATACTAATTCCAAAATTTAAAGAAATTAAAAGTGCTGCACTAAGTTCAGGTGCTTTAGGTAGTGGAATCTCAGGATCAGGTCCTTCAATATATGCTCTTTCTAAAGGAAAAGAAATTGCAAAAAAAGTGGGGTTTTCAATGGAATTAGAATTAAAAAAACTAGATATTGAATTTGATTTACATATTTCAAAAATTAATCATGAAGGAATTAAAATAATAAGTCATTCATGAAATATTATAGTTTAAATAATAACTCTAAAGACGTTTCTTTTTTAAATGCTGTTAAAAATGGTCTTGCTTCTGACAGGGGACTTTATTTTCCAAAAAAAATTCCTTTACTTTCTAAAGATTTAATCAAAAATATTAAATCTTTTTCTAATCATGAAATAGCTTTTAAAGCCATCGAACCCTATGTTGGTAAAGATATTCCTAATGAACGTTTAAAAAGAATCATAGAAGAAACCTTAAGCTTTGACTTTCCTATTATTCCCATAACAAATTCAATCTCAAGCCTTGAGTTATTCCATGGCCCAACTTTAGCATTTAAAGATGTGGGAGCACGTTTTATGGCACGTTGTTTGGCTTATGCAAATGAGATTAAAGAAACTAAAAAATTAACTATTTTAGTTGCAACATCTGGAGATACCGGAGGAGCTGTTGCCGACGGTTTTTACGATGTTGACGGAATTAACGTTGTTATCCTATATCCAAAAGGAAAGGTTAGTCCCATTCAAGAAAAGCAATTAACAACTTTTGGAAAAAACATTACTGCTCTTGAAATAGACGGAACTTTTGATGATTGCCAAGACATGGTCAAAAGTGCATTTATTGACTCTGAAATAAAAGAGAAAATTTCTCTTACATCCGCAAACTCAATAAATATTGCAAGGTGGTTAGCTCAAATGTTTTATTTCTTTATTGCTTTCAAAGAAAGACCTAATCCAGATAAAAAATTAGCCATTTCTGTACCAAGTGGTAATTTTGGTAATCTATGTGCAGGTTTAATGGCCAAGCAAATGGGTCTTCCAATAGATCATTTTATTGCTAGTACAAACATCAATAATACTGTGCCTAATTATTTAGAGACTGGAATATATTCAGCTAAAAAATCACAGACTACATTGTCTAATGCAATGGATGTTGGAGATCCAAGTAATTTTATTAGAATTCAAGAAATTTTTAATAATGACCTTTTCAAAACAAAAAAATCAATAAGTGGTTCTTATTTTAACGATTCTGAAACTATCAAAGGAATAAAAGAGGTTTTTAAAAAGAATAAATATATTACTGATCCTCACGGAGCAATAGGATATTTGGGATTAAAATCTTTTTTAAATTTAACAGGAGAAGATTTTTCAGGTATATTTTTAGGAACAGCTCACCCAATTAAATTTGCTGAAACAGTAGAAAGTACATTGAAAATCAAAATGGATATTCCAGAACGTTTAAAGTCTATTTTAGAATTAAATAAAAAAAGCATTCAAATCGAAAATTATAATCAGTTAAAATTATTTTTATTGGATCGTTAATCTATTTCTAGTGTTGGGAGTATAAAGTCATCTAAAGCACTTTTTTGAGCCATCAAATCTTCTATTTTCTTCCAAGACCTTGGTGCGTGTTTCGATAAATTAATAGGACCTTCCTCAGTAATTAAAATATCATCTTCAATGCGAATACCAATATTCCACCATTTTGGATCACAAGGACTTCCCTCAGGGATATAAATTCCAGGTTCAACAGTAATTACCATATTGGGTTCTAAGGCTTCATATAGTCCGGGGTCATGAACATCTAAACCAATATGATGTGATATACCGTGAGGTAAATAACGCCTAAAGTCTTCAGGGTTATTAATCAATCCAAGTTCTAATAATCCATTTTGGACAACTTTATAAGTGGCCTGAGAAATATCTCTAAAGCTTGCTTGATTTTTAGCTGCATTGATACCAGCTGTTTGAGCATCATAAACAATTTGATATAGTAAGCGTTGTTCAAGAGTGAATTTTCCTGAAACAGGAATTGTTCTAGTTACATCTGCTGTATACCCCAAGTATTCTGCTCCCAAGTCCATTAAAATTAATTGATTTTTTAAATCAGTTTTTTCGTTAGAAATATAATGCAAAACACAAGCATTATTGCCTGCTCCAACGATAGAGGGATAACCTTCATGTGCAGCGCCATATTTTTTAAATACTAATTGATGAATTCCCTGCACTTCACGTTCGGTCATCTCAGAATTAATAGCTTTCATAACCTCTATTTGTCCTTGTGTAGAAATTCTAATTGCTTTTTTTAATAATATAATTTCTTTAGGAGATTTTTTTTCACGTAAACTTGCCATATAATAGCTCAACTTATCGATATCAAAATTATAATCTTTAAGTAAAAAAGCACTTCTTATTTTTAAATCAGTGAGAACAATCACTTCATCTTCAGACATAAAATCTTTAATTACAGGATCATCAATTAGAGTTGCATCTTTTGAAACCATAAAAGAAATCGTACGTTTAATACTTGTAACATCTTCCAATGAGGCAATTTTAATTCTTTGAAATAATCTGTAGCGGTCTGCATCAAAATTTTTAGGATAATTTATCTTGTTTTTAAAATGCTTTTGTAAATTAAAAAGATCACTTGAATCCGTTTTATTATCCCGAACATCATTTTCAAAGTCAAATATAAAAACAGTATCAAAACGATTAAAATCTTGTTGGTCTTTTGAAAACAAGGTTCTACTAGCAATTCGTTCAAATCCCATTTTCTCCGCACCCTCGACACCTAGTTGTCTTCCATTCCACATTTCATTTTGAGCATCCCTATTTCGAACATAAATCTTTTCATTAAAAAAGCCATAATCATCCCTCTGTGGAGTACTATAAATTAATAATACAGCATGAGGTTCTTTCCACCCTGATAAATAGTAAAGATTTGGATCTTGGTGATATTCATAATCAACATCATTTGCACGGTTTCTAATAGGAGCTGAAAAAAATACTGCAACGCTATTATTTGGAAGTTTTTTTCTTAATTGATCCCTCCTTTTTTTATGAAAATCCAATGAAAGTTCCGACTTTTGCGAGTGCATATTTAAAGGCATCATTAAAGCAAAAAAGAATAGCTTGAATAAAATATAAGATGTTAAACAGTTTTTAAACTTTTGCATAAATCTAATTTGGCCATTAACTTATGAAAAAAACAACACTTTACGATATTCATATGGAATTGAATGCAAAAATGATTGCATTTGGAGGTTATGAAATGCCAATACAATACACAAGTGTTACAAAAGAACATTTAGCTGTAAGAAATGCTCTTGGTGTTTTTGATGTTTCTCATATGGGAGAATTTCATATTTCAGGTCCGAATGCCTGTGACCTGTTACAACACATCTGCAGTAATGATATATCTAAAATTTTAATAGGAAAAGCACAATATAATTACTTCCCAAATGAAAAAGGAGGTATTGTAGATGATTTAATTGTCTATAGACTGAAAGAATTCATCTATCTATTAGTAGTCAATGCTTCTAATATAACTAAAGACTGGGATTGGATAAATAAGTATAATAATTCGTTTGGTGCAAAACTTAAAAATCGATCAGAGGAAACCTCACTGCTTGCCATTCAGGGGCCAAAGGCTATTGAAGCTATGCAACAACTAACAGAAACTGACTTAGCATCATTGTCCTTTTATGAACATGTAACGACTCGATTTGCTGGATGTGATAACATTTTAATTGCTACTACAGGATACACTGGCGCAGGTGGAATAGAAATTTATTTACCAGCAGAAAAAGCCCCTTTTATTTGGAAAGAGATTATGACTGCAGGTCATGGATATGGAATTACTCCTATTGGACTTGCCGCACGTGATACTTTAAGGCTGGAAATGGGCTATTGCCTTTATGGAAATGAAATAAATGATATCACTTCACCAATATCAGCAGGCCTTGGATGGATCTCAAAGACAAGTACAGGTTCAATTAATGCAACAGCTATTGAGGAACAAAAAAGAACAGGGACATCACAAAGGCTTGTTGGCTTCAAAATGGACATAAAGGGGAGGATACCCAGAGCCGCTTATCAAATCGTTGATTCTAATGGCGATATTATCGGTAATGTTACTTCGGGAACACAATCACCTATTCTTTCTGAGGGAATTGGATTAGGATATGTAGATGTGGTTTTCACAAAACCAGATACGCAAATCGGAATTTTGATTAGAGGTAAAATTTGTTCTGCGCATATTGTAAAACTACCTTTTATTAAATCATAAATCTTGAAATCTATTTTAATTTTAGGGGCTAGTGGATTTATAGGAAACTCAATTTATAGAGAATTATCTCCTTTTTTCGATACATATGGTACATATAATTCAGCTAAAGGTTACGATCAAAATAAACACTTTTATTCATTTAATTTTGAAAAAGATGGATTGGGAAATATTTTAAATGAAGTAAAACCCAAATTAATCATATCTGCTTTAAGGGGAGATTTCAATGCCCAATTAGAAACTCATGAATTTCTAATTCATTTTGTTCGAAATAAAAATTGTCGTGTTTTATTCTTTTCATCAGCAAATGTATTTGACGCTTTTCAACATTACCCCTCATATGAATACGACAAAACCTTGTCTGAAAGTATCTATGGAAGGTTTAAAATCAAAATAGAAAATCAACTTATGCGATTACCAGTCGGTAAATTTGTGATTGCACGTTTACCTATGGTTTTTGGATTGAATGCACCAAGGACGTTGAAGATAGATAGGGCAATTCAAACAAATCAACCAATAGAAGTTTTTCCAAATACCATTATAAATATAAATAATGACAATCGTTTAGCTCAACAAATACATTATATAATTAATAAAAAAAAAACAGGAATTTATCATTTAGGTAGTTCAGATTTAATTTCACACTATGATTTTATTAAAATGTTAGTTAAAAAGCGTCATAAAAAACCTGGAGTTTACAAACAAGTTTTTACGTCAAACTCTATGCGATACCTTGCAACTTTGCCAAAAAAAAATAAACTTCCTAGTCATCTTCTACCCTCTTACATCGAAATTTTAGATGATCTTACCTGTATTGACAACAAAAAGCATTACTAATTTTTTTATTTTAGCTATTCAAAACATTACTACTATGGGAAGAGCCTTTGAATTTAGAAAAGCTAGAAAGATGAAACGCTGGTCAGCAATGGCTAAAACATTCACTCGTATTGGGAAAGATATTGTTATGGCGGTAAAAGAAGGTGGACCTGATCCAGAGAATAATTCTCGTTTAAGGGCAGTCATTCAAAATGCCAAAGCAGCAAACATGCCAAAAGACAATATTGAACGTGCTATTAAAAAAGCTTCTGATAAAGATACTAGTAATTTTAAAGAAGTTCTTTTTGAGGGCTACGCGCCACATGGAATTGCCGTTCTAGTTGAAACGGCTACAGATAACAACAATCGATCTGTAGCAAATATTCGTTCATTTTTCAATAAGGGCAATGGAAATCTTGGCACATCTGGGTCTGTCGAGTTTATGTTTGATCGTAGTTGTAATTTTAGAATAAATCCCGATGGATTAGACCCTGAAGAAATTGAATTAGAATTTATTGATTTCGGTGTAAACGAAGTGTTTATAGATAATGATGGGATGCTACTCTATGCGGAATTTGAAAGTTTTGGTAATGTTCAAAAGGAGCTTGAAAATAGAAATTTTGATATTCTATCTTCAGGATTTGATCGAATTCCTAAGGTAACTAAAATACTAAATAAAGAAGAAGAAGAAGAAGTTCTTCAACTTATAGAACGAATTGAAGAAGATGACGATGTTCAAAACGTTTATCACACTTTAAATTATCAAAATTAACTAAAAACTTTTCTGAACAGAATACCCCTCAACTCCTTTAAAAATAGTTTCTAATTTTTTTATATCATTTTTTTCATCCTTTGATGTGTAAAAGGACTCATGCACTAATACTTTTTTATTTCCATAATCAAATGAAACAGGAACAATCGGAATTTGTAATTTTTTTGCAATTTGATAAAAACCTGATCTTAATTTTTTTACTTTTTTTCTAGTTCCTTCTGGAGCTAATGCTATTCTAAATTTCTCATTGCCTTCAAATACAGCTACTATAGATTCAACAGAACCTTTATTTCCTGAACGATCGATTGGAGTTCCACCTAAACTCCTAAAAAACCAACCAGTGAACGGATTAAATAGTTCTTTTTTTCCCACAAATTTTATAGATTCTCCTGATACACTTCTAACTAAAATACCAATAAAAAAATCAATCCAACTAGTGTGAGGAACTACTGCAACAATATACTTAGGAAATGACGGAAAAAAACCCTCTAACTTCCAACCTAAAATATGAATAAAAATTAATCTTGAAAAAAAACGTCCCATATATTCTTATTCTATAGTATCAAAGTCTTCATTTGGAAAACCTATTAAATATAACTTTTTTTTAGTTCTTGTAATCGCAGTATAAAGCCATCTGAAATAGTCTTTATCTGGCCCTTCAGGCAAATAAGGTTTTTCTATAAAAACGTTTTCCCATTGGCCGCCTTGAGATTTATGACAAGTTACAGCATATGAATATTTAACTTGAAGAGAATTAAAAAAGGGATTATTTTTTACTTTTAAAAATTTCTTATATTTTGATTTTTCTGAGGCATAATCTTCAAGAACTTCTTGATATAGTCGATTTCCTTCATCATATGAAAGGGAGGGAGATTCCGCTTTTAAAGTATTTAATAATAAAACCGTATCAAATGATTTCTCTTCAGGATAATCAATCAATTGAACTGTAACTTCTGCAAAAGAAAATCCATAAAGTTCTTTACGTGAATGTATTGACAATACCTCTATTACGTCTCCATTGGCAATAAATCCAGGTTTAGAATCAGCATCTAACCAAAAGTAATTATTTTTCACAACCATCAATTGATCTCCTGAGGACAATTCATCCTCTTGACCTAAGATACGTTTTCGGATATTTTCATTATAAAGATTAGCACGCTTATTTGATCTCACAATAAAAACTGTTTGATCCTTTCCTGACTCAGAAAAGGCAGTCTCAATTGCCTCAAAAAGGTCTAAACCACTATTCGTATATAAAATGTCTGGGTATCCTTTTACATTAAATTTAAACTGATCAAAAAAACCTTTATTCAAAAAAGTTCTTAAAATGGTAGCGTTATGTAAAATACCAGAATCTTTGGCCTGACGGACAACTGCATCAAGCTGTATGTGAGTTACTTTATCAAAGTGAAATTGTTTTAACTCTTCAGTATCTAATGCAGGACTCATATTCAAATGAACAGGTGGTAATTGGGCGGGGTCTCCCACAAAAATTAACTTACACTGGTCTCCAGAACTCACATACTGAACAACATCATGTAAAAGAGAACCATTTTCAAAAAATTTTGCTTGTTGACGATCATCTCCTATCATTGAGGCTTCATCAATAACAAAAATTGTCTTTCGGTACTTGTTGGGCTTTAGCTGAAACTTAATCTTACCATTACTTTCGGCTTTAGTATAATAAATTTGTTTGTGAATGGTTTTAGCAGAAAATTTAGAATAAGTTGCCATGACTTTTGCTGCCCTTCCTGTTGGAGCCATTAAAACAGACTTAAAATCTATAGCGCTAAGCTGTCTTACTAAAGATCCTATTAATGTTGTCTTACCTGTTCCTGCAAATCCAGTCAATAAAAAAACACTATTTTTTTCTTTAGAAAAAATATAATTTGTAATTTCTGGAAACCATTTCTCTTGAGAAACAGTAGGTTGAAAGGAAAATGAAGCTTTAAGTTGAGAACAAAATTTTTCTGGAGTCATAGATAAAAACAATGCTATAAATATAAATTATTTTAAATACTTTTCTGATTAAAAAAAAATTGTAGTTTTGTTTTTATCAATATAATATATTACAATGAAATTAGGTATTCAAATCTTTTTATGGATTGCATCAATATTTTTCACTTATAAAATATATGATTCTATCAACGGACCTATCAAATTTAACCAAGTTAAAAACGTACGCTATGAAAAAGTTATTGATAAGCTTAAAGACATTCGAATGGCACAGATTGCGCACAAAGACGTAAATGGTGAATTTGCAAATAACTTTGATAGTTTAGTTAAATTTATCGACGAAGGAATTTATACTCTTATTGAAATGCGTGACTCTTCATATTTACAATATGATCGAACATATAGAATTGATATGCTTCGCGAAGTTGTAGTGATCGATACTTTAGGAACTGTGTCTGTTAGGGATTCTTTATTTGGAACTTCCATTCGTTACAAAAACATGGCGTACATTCCAATTAAAGGTGTAGAGGACTCAACTTTTCAAATAAAATCTGCAATAATTAATAAGAATAATTATAGAGTCCCTGTTTTTGAAGTCAAAGTTTCAAAAGAAATAATACTTTTTGATCAAAATAAAGATCTTCTTAAACAAGAGAATGAAACAGTTTCTGTTGATGGTGTTAATGGTCCTGAAATCATTTTAGGGTCCTTGTCTAATGTAAGTACAAATGGTAATTGGCCAACAATTTTTGATGCCAAAAAACAATAAACTCATACAACCAAAAGAACTATCCATTCATTTATTTATGAATGGATTTTCTTTTTGTACTCAATCCAAAATAGATTTCATACCCTCACCAAATTCGTTAATACTTAATCTCCCAAAAGAACTTGATAAGTTTCTGAATCAATATCCTAAGGAAACTTTCTCAAATATTAGTTTGATTTTTTTTAATGGCCCCTCAACCTTTGTGCCTGAATCATTATATGAATCTGGTTTAATAAAGCAGTATCTTCAATATTACAAAAAGACTGACCCTAAAGATATTTATAGTTATGATTCACTTGAAGGAGAAGTTAATCTTTATAGCTATTCAGAGGTGATTAAAAAAATTATTAATCAAGCTTCTAAGCCAATTAAATACATTCATTATAATTCTATACTTTTCAGAATAATAAAAAAAATATCTCAAAAAAAGAAAAGACCTCAATTTCATATTCACTTACAAAAAGGATTTGCCGATTTATTTTTAATAAAAAATGAACAACTTATCTTTAATAATAGATTTTCTGTTAAAACAGAAGACGAGTTTTTATATTATGTTTTTTTTATTGTGGAGCAATTCCTTTTAGAAATAGATTCTTTTGATTTCGTTTTTTTAGGGAAAATAAAAGAATTTAATTCTTATTATCAAGCAATAAAGCTTTACCATGAAGAGGTTTGTTTTCACGAAGAACACGATCTTTCATCTAATTATTTAGAAAAACACAGTGCTCCATTTTTAGCGCAATATTTTAGTTAATGCGAATAATATCAGGATCTCACAAGGGCAGAAGAATTATTGTGCCTAAAAATCTTCCAATTCGTCCTACAACAGATCGTTCAAAAGAAGGACTTTTCAATATTTTACATCATAGTGTTAAAATAAATTCTATCAGTGTTCTAGATCTCTTTTCAGGAGCAGGTAATATTAGTTATGAGTTTGCTTCTAGAGGTGCTCAAAGAATTACCTCAGTTGATCAAGATCGTTTTTGTGTTAAATTCATTCAAAAAACAATTCAAGAATTTGGATTTGATATTTCTGTAATTAAAGCCGAATCTCTTTCTTTTTTAGAAAAAAATAAAATAAAATACGACTTGATTTTTGCTGATCCGCCATACAATTGG
The DNA here is from genome assembly GCA_913020075.1 of uncultured Flavobacteriaceae bacterium. Classification (GTDB taxonomy): domain Bacteria; phylum Bacteroidota; class Bacteroidia; order Flavobacteriales; family Flavobacteriaceae; genus MS024-2A. The sequence goes on along the minus strand of CAJWAE010000029.1, from coordinate 2,502 downwards.
AATGAAATTTTTTACAAAAAACTAGTGTTATTGAGTCAAAAATCACTTAATGATAATGGAATAGTTATTCTTGAACATAACAAGTTTTTAAATAGTTCAAGTTTTGAAGGATTTGACTTTTCAAGGGCATATGGGGATAGTCTATTTTCTTTTTTTAAATAAAAAAGCAGGCCTATAAGCCGGATTCTGTCTTGTCTTATCATTTATCTGGATGTAAAATTACTTTTACATTCTAGCCGCCTACCCTTCTACATTGAGTGAGCTACCCTTAATTGTAGATATACTTGGCGTTGCACCGCATAGAGTTTACATGGTTTCACTACAGCCGAACTGTACTTGCTTTCTGTTGCACTAGTCCGCTCCTTTCGAAGGACGGGTATTACCCGCTATGCTGCTCTATGGTGTCCGGACTTTCCTCTTATTCAATAAAGAACAAGCGATAAGATGACCTGCAAAGCAAAGTTAAACATTTGTTGATAATTATAGTGGAATATTCATTAGTGAAACAAGAAATACTTACTATAATTATATATTTGTAGAACATGAGTTCATTCGTTGTATCAGCATTAAAATATAGACCAACATCATTTGATGAAGTTATTGGTCAAGAAAATATCACTAAAACACTTCAAAATAGCTTGAATAGTGACCAATTAGCCCAAGCTCTTCTTTTTTGTGGCCCAAGAGGAGTTGGGAAAACATCTTGTGCACGAATTTTAGCTAAACAAATCAATGGTGCTTCAAAAAATTCTAATGAAGACTTTTCATTCAATATTTTTGAACTTGATGCTGCATCAAATAACTCTGTTGAAGATATTCGAAAAATCAATGATCAAGTTCGAATTCCTCCTCAAGTTGGAAGTCATAAAATTTATATTATAGATGAGGCACATATGCTATCGAATGCAGCTTTTAATTCTTTTTTAAAGACTTTAGAAGAACCACCAAAACATGTTGTTTTTATTTTAGCTACAACAGAAAAAAATAAAATTATACCAACAATCTTATCGCGTTGCCAGGTATATGATTTTAATCGAATCTCTATTCAAGATATTAAACAATATCTTGTCAAGATTGCTAATGATCGTAATTTATCCTTTGAAGAAAATGCACTATATCTAATAGCTCAAAAAGCAGAAGGAGCTCTTAGAGATGCACTTTCTATTTTTGATAGAATGGCAAGCTTTACTCAAGGAAATCTAACATCTAAAGCGGTCGCTGAAAATTTAAATTTATTAGATCATCAAACTTATTTTAATATTGCTGATTTACTCTTCCTTAATGATATTCCGGGAGTTCTGGTGGCATACAATGTTTTGTTACAGCGTGGAATTGACAATTTGCAATTTGTTAGTGGGCTTGGAGATCATTTTCGAAACTTGATGCTCTCTAAAGACTCAAGTACACTAAAATTAATGGAAGTTGGATCTAGTATTAGAGTCAATTATGAGAATAGCACTAAAATACTTTCATTAGAATTCCTCATAGATGCTATTGAAATAGTTAATAGTTGTGAGTTGAATTACAAAAATATTAAAAATAGACGTGTGCATGTAGAACTCTGTTTAATGAATCTAGCCTCACTCCATTTCAATGGAGAAAAAAAAAACTACATAATCCCCACATATGAGTATAAAAAAAATATACTCAACGTTTCATCAAAAAAAAATAAGTCTTTTAATACAGACACTACTGAGACATCTGTTGAATATAAAACAGAAACTAAAACCGGAAAATATAAAGAAAATGTTTCAAGTCTAGACATTAAAAAATCTTATGAGTCATCAAAAGATATTTCAAAAGAAGAACCTTCTCAAATTCCTTTAGAATATAAAACACTTAATCAAAATAAACATGTATCAGGTTTTTCTCTTTCAAGTATTGCTCTTAAAAAAGCAGCTAATAAAATAAAGAAACCTCTAGTCTCTGAAGAAAAACTACCTAAAGACTCATTTCTTCAAAAGGATTTAGAGTTATTTTGGAAAAAATACACAAAAGAACAAAAAGACAAAGGAAAAAATAATATTGCCTCCATACTAAGCCTAAATAATGTGATTTTAGACAAGTCTAATATAATTAATTTTTCAGTAGCTAATGAGATGAATAAACTAGAGTTGCATAGTGAAATGGAAAACCTACTCCCATATTTGAAAAAAAAATTAAATAATTTTAGTCTTAAAATTGAAATCAATATTACAGAAATTATAAAAGAAGAAATCGTTTTTTCACCTCAAGAAAAATATCAACATTTATTAAAAACTAATAGTGTTCTAGATGATCTAAGGAAAAAATTTGATCTATATTTTTAAAAAACACTATAAATAAAGGTCAATTAGTTGCAATATATAATTATTTATTATACTTTTTTTTATAAAGCTCTCTAACCATTCCATCAGAAAGACCAACTTTTGGCACATAAACAAATTTAGCACCACTCCAATTAAGCATTTTAATAAATAGTTTTGCTGCTGGTAAAATAACATCAGAACGGTCAGGATTCAG
>CAJWAE010000028.1 GCA_913020075.1 uncultured Flavobacteriaceae bacterium | reverse complement strand
CGCCGTCATCAACAAGTTATTGATTATGTTTTTGACCCTAAACAAGATAATTTTATAAGAAAACTAAAGCAATAGATCATGATTTTAGAAATGAAAGTCCCGTCTCCAGGAGAGTCCATTACGGAAGTTGAAATAGCCCAATGGTTGGTTGCCGATGGTGACTATGTTGAAAAAGACCAAGCCATAGCCGAAGTAGATTCTGATAAGGCAACTTTAGAGCTTCCTGCAGAAGTGAGTGGAACCATTACTCTTAAAGCTGAAGAGGGAGATGCGATAGCTGTAGGAGCTGTAGTTTGTTTTATTGATACAGAGGGTCAAGATTCAGAAAGAGATGAAACAAAAATAAATTTAACCACCCAACCAGAAGTAAAAACACCAATACCTATTACATCTCCTATTCAAACAAGTAGCTATGCTAATAATTCTCCTTCTCCAGCAGCTAGAAAAATTATAAATGAAAAAGGAATTGATCCGAACACCATAAAGGGAACAGGAAGATCAGGTAGAATAATAAAGGAAGATGCATTAAAAGCTAATCCTTCTATGGGATCAGTGCCAGACCATGGAGATCGTAAGCAAACCAGAAGTAAACTTTCCATGCTTCGCAGAAAAGTAGCAGAACGACTCGTTCAAGCCAAAAATGAAACGGCGATGTTAACAACTTTTAATGAAATTGACATGTCATCTGTTTTTTCTGTAAGGAACAAACATAAAGATGCCTTTTTGGAAAAACATGGTGTAAAACTTGGATTTATGAGCTTTTTTACAAAAGCTGTAGTTCGTGCTTTAAATTTATTTCCTGACGTTAATTCTATGATGGATGGAGATTATAAAATAGCTTATGAATACTGTGATATTAGTGTTGCTGTATCTGGTCCAAAAGGGCTTATGGTTCCTGTATTAAGAAATGCAGAAGTTTTAACCTTTATGGGTATCGAAAAAGAGATCGGTCGCCTAGCTATAAAAGCACGGGACGGAAAAATTACAGTTGACGATATGACAGGAGGAACTTTTACTATATCCAATGGAGGTGTATTTGGATCTATGTTGTCCACTCCTATCATAAATCCTCCTCAATCAGGGATTTTAGGTATGCATAATATTATTCAACGTCCTGTAGCAATTGAAGGTAAAGTAGTAATTCGACCAATGATGTATTTGGCATTATCTTATGATCATAGAATAATAGACGGAAAAGAGTCTGTGGGATTTTTAGTGGCTATTAAAGAGGCCTTAGAAAATCCAATAAATCTATTAATGAATAATAATTCTAAAAAAGCATTTGAATTATAACCAAAGCTTTAGGGAACTATAATCGATTATAGTTTTATTTTTTTTAAAAAAGTCTGCTCCCAAAATACCTTCTATTGGTTTTGCTCCTTGAGTACAAAGTGTCCTATTCACATGAGTAAGGTCTAAAAGGATAAACCCCAGTTTACCTAAATCATGTCTACCCAAACGAAGTTCGCATTTACGTGTCATGAAAGCCTCCATTTTTTCTTGATTAGCACCCGCTGCATCAAAAGAATTTCCTTCAATATGCAATTGAAAATTTTCTCTTAGGTTTGAATTTATGCAACTATTTGAAGCACCCGTGTCAATCAAAAGATTTGCACAAACATTATTTATTCGAGCACGACATATTAGATGTCGAGTTTTTGTAAACTGCAGAGAAACAAAAGGTCTTATTTTCATAATAATAATTCAAAAATAGTAGTTCCTTTTAAAAAGGTAATAGGTTTTTTACTTTAAGTACCTTCACAGCTTAAAATAAGTATTATGCAATTGATTGATACACATACTCATTTATATGTTAAAGATTTTGATAATGATCAACATCAGGTTATTAAAATGGCTCTTGAAGAAGGAGTTGAGCATTTTTTTTTACCATCAATTGATAGTAGTTACGTAGATAGAATGTATGCTTTAGAAGAATCTTATCCAAAACATATTCATTTAATGGCTGGCTTACATCCAACGCATGTTAGAGAAAATATTGATGAAGAATTAGCTAAAGTAAAAGACCAATTAAAAGTTCGTTCTTTTTGTGCAGTTGGTGAAATAGGTATGGATTTATATTGGGACAAGAAATTTATAAAACAGCAGCAAGCTGCTTTTGATCAACAAATTAAATGGGCAAAAACATATCAACTTCCAATAGTAATTCATTGTCGAGATGCTTTTGATGAGGTATTTGAAGTGTTAGAAGCAAATAAAGCTATAGATTTATACGGTATTTTTCATTGTTTTACAGGAAGTTTAGATCAGGCAAAAAAAGCAATTGACATGAATTTTAAATTGGGGATAGGTGGTGTTATCACTTTTAAAAATGGAAAAATCAATCAATTTTTAAACGGAATACCCTTGGAATCAATTGTTTTAGAGACAGACTCACCATACTTAGCCCCAGTGCCACACAGAGGAAAGAGGAATGAAAGTAAATACTTAAACCTTATTTTAGATAAAGTAGCTGAATGTTATGGACTCTCAAATCAAGACATAGCTCTTCAGACTAGTATTAACGCTTGCAATGTGTTTAAAAATCATAAAATAAAAATTAAATAGTATTTTTTTTTTTTAAAAAGATATTTTTCGCTTTATTTGGTAATCAGTTTAGAGAGGTGGCCGAGTGGTCGAAGGCGCACGCTTGGAAAGCGTGTATACGTCAAAAGCGTATCGAGGGTTCGAATCCCTTCCTCTCTGCAAAAAAAATATATTAGTGTGTATTTTTTTTTATCTTTAACCGCATTTAATTAAAAAGAACAAAACAATTATTTAAAATGAAAAAATTATTTTTTGCCCTTACTTTGTTAGGATTTATAGCGACAGCTAATGCAGCTATCATAACCAATAACCTGGTTGCCGTTCCATTAACAACTATAGTACAAGATGCTGATCAAGATGCACCTGTGCAATCTGCATCTTTTACACAAGAACTTAAAAAACGTTTTATTGAAGGAGGACCAGGATTCATGGGAGTCGTATTGATCTGTTTAATCTTAGGTCTTGCAATTGCAATTGAACGCATCATTTTTTTGAATCTAGCTACCACTAACACAAAAAAATTAACTGAAGGAGTTGAGGAAGCTCTATCTTCAGGGGGGGTTGACGCTGCTAAAGAATTTTGTAGAAACACTAAAGGACCAGTTGCTTCAATCTTTTATCAAGGTTTAGATCGTCTAGACGAAGGTGTTGAGAGTGCAGAAAAAGCTGTTGTAGCTTATGGTGGTGTACAAATGGGACAACTTGAAAAAAATGTTTCTTGGATTTCATTATTTATAGCTCTAGCTCCAATGCTCGGTTTCATGGGTACAGTAATAGGTATGATTCAAGCCTTTGATAAAATTGAGGCAGCTGGAGATATGCAGCCTTCCCTTGTTGCAGGAGGGATTAAAGTAGCACTTTTAACGACCGTATTTGGTCTTGTTGTGGCAATTATACTCCAAGTTTTTTATAACTATATTGTTGCAAAAATTGACAGTATTGTAAATGACATGGAAGATGCATCAATCACTTTGATTGATATCCTTGTTGCACAAAAAAAATAATTAACCTTTAACAGCAATTCATCATGAATATTCAAACAATTGTAAAAATTATTAGTGCTGTTTTTGGCTTGCTAGGCGTTATATTCTTATTTAGAATTATTGGCGCGGGAGATGAAGAAATTAAAATGGCTGCCAGTATGGGAGACTATGGAGTAGTTACTCCATTAGTTTCAATAGCTATTGCCATTCTTTTAATCACAGTAGCTATAACTGTTGTTTTTTCGTTACTCAATCTAGCTTCTAGTTCTCAAAAATTAAAGAAGTCACTTCTGTTCATAGGTCTTTTCATCATTGTTGTTGTTGCTGCTTTTGCAGCTTCATCAGGCGTTGAAACTCCTTTGAAAGACGGGGAAATGCTTTCTTCTAACGGCTCTCGTTGGGTAGAAGCGGGTATTAGAATGTTTTATATTCTAGCAGCATTAGCAATTGGTTCAATCCTGTTTTTCGGCGGAAAAAAACTAATTAATAAATAGATTATGGCAAAAAGATCAGCACCTGAAGTTAATGCAGGTTCAATGGCAGATATAGCTTTTCTTCTTTTGATTTTCTTTCTAGTAACTACGACAATTGAAACTGATAGTGGTTTGAATCGAAAGTTACCTCCAATAGAAGACCAAGTAGATCCACCCATTATTAGACAGAAAAATATTTTTACTGTATTAGTTAGTAAAGATGATCAACTCCTTGTGGAGGAAGAATTGGCAGATATCCAAAATTTAAGATCATTAGCAATTAAATTCCTAGATAATGGTGGTGGCGTAGGTGAAGAAGCTTGTGATTATTGCCAAGGGGAAAGAGATGAGTCATCTTCAGATAATCCAGATAAAGCAATTATTTCATTAAAAAATGACCGTGAAACATCTTATAAAGTCTATATCGCAGTTCAAAATGAATTGGTTGCTGCCTATAATGATTTACGTAATAGAGAATTTTTACGATTATATCCTAATGTAGGTCTTAATTATGTAGATGCTCAAAAAAAATATGCTGATCCAAGAACTAATCTTGACGATAGTGTGGATTTAAAAGTAAAGTTAAGTGTGGTCAAAAAGATGTATCCACAAAAGCTTTCTGAAGCTGAATCTGGTAGTAAATAAATCTAAAACATAAAGTATGTCAAAATTTAAAAAGAAAAGTGGAGGAGAGTCACCGGCAATTAATACCGCTTCTTTACCAGATATTGTTTTTATGCTATTGTTTTTTTTTATGGTGGCAACTGTAATGAGAGACAGTACATTAATGGTAGTCAATAAGCTCCCTGCAGCAGATCAAATTCAGAAATTAGATAAAAAAGACCGTGTAATGTATATTTATGCTGGAAAACCCTCTAGCAGATATGAAAAAAAATACGGTAGTAGTGCAAGAATTCAATTAAATGATAAGTTTGCTACTGTTGGTGAGGTAGGGGCTTTTATTTTGGCCGAACGAGCTTCAAAGCGTCAAGAACTTCAAAATGTACTTACTACTGCTTTAAAGGTAGATAGTGACACTAAGATGGGTTTAGTTCAAGATATAAAGCAAGAATTACGTAAAGTACAGGCTTTAAAAATAAATTATACTACTCGTGTTGGTGATTATACTCAAAACTTGAAATAATATATTTTTTAAATATAAATTATAAAAAAAGTGTCTTTTATGACACTTTTTTTTATTTTAATGCTTAATGATAATTTCTTCTACTAAATATCGGACCCTCAAAAAATCTTTTTTTAATTTTATTTTTTTATTATTAAGTGTAAATATTTTATTTAGTCAAGTTGAGTCTTTAAATGATTCATTTTTTTATCGTGAAGATCAAATTTATATTGGGATATCGTTTGTTCTACTTGAAAGCAATCAAAAAGATTTAAGTTCAAGAGGGTTGTCTAGTCATTTTCAGTTGGGAGTCATTCGTGATTTTCCTATTACTAAAAATGGTCGTTTTGCTTTCGGTTTTGGTTTAGGAATGAACTATGAAAAATATAAAACTAATTTATATAGAAATGTAGATCAATCTGGAAAAGCAATTTATAGTATTATAAATGATAATTCTAAATCACCTTTATATTTTTCTATCCATTCTATAGAAACACCGTTGACATTTCGTTGGCGAAGCTCTTCAATAAAGGATTATGCTTTTTGGCGAGTTTATGGAGGTGTTTCTTTACAATGGAATTATAGTGTAATTGGTAAACAGGGAAGTATTTATTTACCTGTATTAGACAATTTGGAAAGAATTGGAACAACCTCACATTTAAGCTTTGGATATAATACATGGAATTTTTATGTAGCCTATAGGCTTTCACCTTTTTTTAAAACTGAATCTTTAGCACCCTCCTCTTCATCGATTGAATTTAATCCAATAAAAATTGGGTTAATTTTCTATTTCCTTTAGTTAGATCTCCTTTCTCATCCTTGCTACAGGGATATCAAGTTGTTCTCGATATTTAGCTATAGTTCTTCTTGCAACAAGATATCCCTTTTCCTTTAATAATTCAGATAGCGTTTTATCTGTAAAGGGTATTTTTTTGCTTTCTTCTATAATTAGTTGTTCTAATATTTTCTTAATTTCAATTGAAGAAACCTCATTTCCGTCTTCATTTTTAAGTCCTTCAGAGAAAAAAGTTTTTAGAAGTTTTACACCATATGGAGTTTCTATATATTTACTGTTTGCAACTCTAGAAACTGTTGAAATATCCATATCTACCTTTTCAGCAATATCCTTTAAAATCATGGGTTTAAGCATGCGTTCATCTCCTGTTAAAAAATATTCTTGTTGATGATTAATAATTGCATTAATAGTTAGATATAAGGTTTGATGCCTTTGCTGAATTGCGTCAATAAACCATTTTGCTGAATCAAGTTTTTGTTTTATGAATAAAACAGCCTCCTGTTGTTCTTTAGTTTTTTTAGTGGTTTCTTGATATTCAGAAAGCATTTCTTTATAAGTATTTGAAACCTTTAAAAATGGAGCATTTCTTCTGTTTAATTTGATTTCTATTTTCCCTTCTTCTATAGTTAAAATAAAATCAGGTACTACGTGAGTATTTTGAATGGAGTTAGATAAAGCTCCTCCTGGTTTTGGATTTAATCTACTAATTAAATCTATTGCATTTTTTAATTCAGCTTTACTAATTTTTATTCTTTCTTGAAGTTTACTGAAGTGTTTATGAGAAAAATGTTCAAATTGTTCTGTAATGATTTGAAGTGCATGCGATACCTCCGGGCGAATATTTTTTTTTCTTTTCAATTGTAATTTAAGACACTCTTGAAGAGAACGTGCACCAACTCCAGGTGGATCTATTGATTGTACCGATATTATGATTTTTTCCAATTGAGAGCTCTCTATATTGATGTTTTGTGTGAATGCCAAATCATCTAATAACTCTTGATTATTTCTTCTTAAATAGCCGCTTTCATCAATACTTCCAATTATAAATTCCGCAACTTTCATCTCATTTTCTGTAAGGATCAAATTCGTAGTTTGCTGATATAGATGTTGATGAAAACTTATTCCACCACTTAAAGGTATAGTTCTTTCTTCGTCATCGCTGCTAAAATTGTTTGCATATAATTTATAAGTTGGAATTTCGTCATCGCTCAGATATTGATCAATTTCAATTTTATCTATCTCATTTTTAATCACCTCATTAAAATCTTCTTCATTTTTTTGTGGATCTTCTTTTTCAATTCCACTTTCTAAAGCCGGATTTTCTCCCATTTCAGCTTCCACCTTTTGTTCCAGATCTAGTGTGGATAGCTGAATTAATTTCATCAGCTGAATTTGCTGTGGAGAAAGTTTTTGAGAAAGCTTTATTTGAAGTTGTTGCTTGAGCATAATTTTAATTTATACTGTAAATAAATGTTTTTAAAATTCAGCATTTTGTGGTGTCCTTGGAAATGGAATGACATCTCGAATATTATTCATTCCTGTGGTAAATTGAACGAGTCTTTCAAACCCCAGTCCAAATCCACTATGTGGGACACTTCCAAAACGTCTTAAATCTAAATACCACCAGAGTTCTTTTGCATCAATTTTCATTTCTTTGATACGTTTTTCTAAAACATCGAGGCGTTCTTCTCGTTGAGATCCTCCAACTATTTCACCAATTCCAGGGAATAATATATCCATGGCACGAACTGTTTTGTTGTCATCATTTCTGCGCATATAAAAAGCTTTAATATTTGCAGGGTAGTCAAACAGTATAACAGGACAATTAAAGTGTTTTTCAACCAAAAAGCGTTCATGCTCACTTTGTAGATCAATTCCCCATTCATTTACAGGAAATTTAAACTTTTTCTTTTTATTTGGTTTAGATTTTTTTAAAATATCAATCGCTTCTGTATAACTTAAGCGTTTGAAATCATTTTCAATCACAAATTTTATTTTTTCTAATAATCCCATACCACTTCTTTCTAGTTGTGGTTTGCTAATTTCTTCTTTTGAAAATCGTTCATCTAGAAAAATTAAATCTTTTTCACAGCTTTTTAAAACATCTTTTAACACATTTGTTATGAATTTTTCCGCTAAATCCATATTGTCATTAAGGTCATAGAAAGCCATTTCAGGCTCAATCATCCAAAATTCAGCAAGGTGTCTAGTTGTGTTTGAATTTTCAGCTCTAAAAGTTGGACCAAATGTATAAACTTCACCAAGACCAAGTGCGTAAGCTTCGGCTTCTAGTTGTCCTGAAACTGTTAAATTAGTTTCTTTAGCAAAAAAGTCTTGTTTGTAGTCTATTTTACCATCCTCTTTTAAAGGAGGGTTTTTTCGGCTAAGTGTTGATACGTGAAACATTTCACCTGCTCCTTCGGCATCACTTCCAGTAATTATTGGTGTACTAACATAATGAAAGCCTTCTTTATTAAAAAATTTATGAATTGCAAATGAAAGGGCGGAGCGAACTCTCATGACTGCGGAAAATGTAGAAGTACGAATACGTAAATGTGCTTTATCTCTTAAAAATTCTAAACTATGTTTCTTTGGTTGAATAGGGTATTTTTTAGGATCTGAAATTCCTATAATATTAAGTTTTTCAACCTGGAGTTCTAAGTTTTGACCGCTACCTTTACTTTCTACCAATTTCCCTATCATTTGGATAGCAGCTCCTGTATTTATTTGTTTCAAAACTTTCTCATCAAGTTTTTCAAAATCGACGACACATTGCAAATTATCCAAAGTAGAGCCGTCGTTTAAAGCAATAAATCTATTAGCTCTAAAGGTTCTGACCCAGCCTTGAGTTGAGCAGGCCTCATTAATGTTTTTGTTTTGTAAAATTTCTTTAATTTTCACTACTTTCATTTCGCTTTTTTTAGCATCATAAAGATATGGTTATTTCAGAAAAAGTCGGCTTATTATTTTCACTTCACTTTATTAATCAAAAATTTTAATTTTTGGCTTTTTCAAAACCTTATTATTACTTATTGTGTCTTCAAGTGAAATAAGTAATGATGGTAATAATACTAAATTTGCGAACATAGCCATGAGAAGAGTTACAGCTACTAGGCCTCCTAGTGCTTGAGTACCTCCGAAATTCGACGACATGAAAACAGAAAAACCAAAGAACAGAACTATGGAAGTGTAAAACATACTTATTCCTGTTTCTCTAAGTGCAGAATACACAGCATTATTTATTTTCCAACCATTTCCGATTAATTCTTGCCTATATTTAGCTAAAAAATGAATAGTATCATCTACAGAAATTCCAAATGCAATACTAAACACTAGGATGGTTGACGGTTTAAGTGGGATACCTGCAAATCCCATTACCCCAGCTGTTATTATCAACGGAAGTAAATTAGGAATTAAAGAGATTAAGATCATTTTAAATGATCTGAAAAGATATGCCATGAATAAAGCAATTAGAAGAATAGCAAGAGATAATGATAGTATTAGATTATTGATAAGATATTTTGTGCCTTTCAAAAAAAGTAATGCCTTACCTGTGATTTCTACTTTATAACGGTCAATAGGAAATATTTTTTTAATTGATTCTCGTAAGTCCGATTCAATTGTTTCCATTCGTTCGGTTTTTATGTCTTTCATATAAGTTGTGATCCTTCCAAATCGACCACTGCTATCAACATATCCATTTAATAAAGGATTTCCACTATTGATCTTTTTTAAATAAGGAAAGATGAAACTATTCTCTTGAGTGGTGGGTATACTGTAAAAATTTGGATTTCCATTGTAATAAGCTTGTTTAGCATATTTAATAACATTTACAACAGATATAGGAGGAGCTAGTTCTGGAAATGAACTTATTGCTTGATGCATTTGATTCATTCTTCTTAGTGTGGCAGGTTTTACAATTCCGTTTTCTCTTTTACTGTCTATCCATATTTCTATTGGGACAATACCATTAAAATTATCATCAAAAAAACGTATGTCTTCGAAAAAAGATGCCTTTTTAGGCATATCCTCAATTAGACTTCCAGAAATCTTAATCTGATAAATACCTGTGATTCCAATTATTAGTCCTAATAAAGAAACAATGTAAACATTGATTCTTTTTCTCTTTACTTTATCTTCCATCCAGTTAACAAACCAACCTACAGATTTATTTTTTAAATGTTTTAAGTGTTTCATTTTGGGGTTTGGCATAAAACTATAGGCGATAGGAATAATCAACAAAGAAATAAGAAAAATAGAAACAATATTTATGGAGGCAACGACTCCGAACTCTTTCAAGATCTTACTGTTTGTTAATATAAAGGTTGCAAATCCAGAGGCAGTAGTGAGATTTGTCATTAAGGTTGCATTTCCTATTTTGACTATCACACGATGCAGCGATTTTGCTTGATTACGATGTTTAGAAATTTCCTGGTGGTATTTATTTATAAAAAAAATACAGTTTGGAATTCCAATAACAATTATTAAAGGAGGAATTAATGCAGTTAAAACAGTGATTTCATAACCTAGATACCCAAGTATACCAAAGGCCCACATTACTCCAATTGCAACAACTAATAATGAAATAAATGTAGCACGAAAGGATCTAAAAAACAAGAAAAAAATCAGTGAAGTAACTAAAGAAGCTCCCAAAACAAAAAGACCAATTTCGTCAACTATATTTTGAGCATTAAGTGTTCTTATATAGGGCATTCCCGAAATATGAATATCAGTTTTTAAGTCCTTTTCGTAAGCTTCAATAAGTGGGATAAAATCGTTAAAAATAAAGTCTTTTCGTAAAGCTGTATTTACGATATTGGGATCCATGTATATGACTGATCGAACAGTATTTTGTTTGGATTCAAAGAGTAAATTTTTATAAAAAGGTAATTCTAAAAATAACTTTTCTTTAAATTTTAATATTGATAAAGAATCTTTTGAAGCACTTAGTTTTATTGGTTGAAGAGAGAAGGTTCTGTTTTTACTGTCTTTTACTAATTCTTGAATATTATCTATTGAAAGAATAAAATTGATTTCAGAAAAAGCATTTATTTTTTTATTTAATGATCTCCATTTATTTCTTTTTTTAGGACTAAAAAAAAGAGAATCTTGTATAGCAATTACTATGACATTGCCTTCTTCTTTAAAAATATTTTTGAAAGATTCATAAAGAATGTTTTCAGGGTGATTGTCAGGTAACAGATTTGCTTCAGTAAAGGTGAATTGTATATGTTTCCACTGTGTAGCCCAAAATCCGGTAATTATAAGAAGAGAAATTAGAATTATAACTCTATTTCTTAGTATTAGTCTTGCGACTAAGTCCCATAAATTAAATTTTTTTTTCATGCAGGGTAGATTTTAACCATTTAAAATTTTAAACGGTTAAAATTTCTTTTTCTTTCAGAACAAAAATTTTATCAACATTAGAAATGAATTCATCCGTAAGATTTTGAATGTCAATTTCATGATTTTTTTGAATATCTTCAGAAACATCTGATTTCTTTATTTCTGCATTAGCTTCTTTTCGAGCTGTTCGGATACTGATTTTAGCATTTTCAGATTCTGATTTTGCAATTTTTGCTAGATCTTTTCTTCGTTCTTCAGTTAAAGAGGGAATATTTATAATAATCGATTCTCCGTTATTCATAGGTGTGAATCCTAAATTAGCAATTAGAATAGCTTTCTCAACTTCCTGAAGAATTCCTTTTTCCCATGGCTGAATAGTTATAGTTCTAGCATCAGGAGTGTTTATATTAGCTATTTGTGAAAGTAAAGTGGGAGTGCCATAGTAATCTACTTTTACTCCCGATAGCATAACGGGATTTGCTTTTCCAGCTCGGAGGTTTAACATTTCTTTTTCTAAGTGATCTAAAGCATGATCCATCATCTCTTTAGCAGTGTCTTGAATTAAATTCATCTCTTCGTTCATTGTGCTCTGTTTTTATTAATCAACTCGTGTACCAATATTTTGACCTTCTACAACTTTCATTAGGTTACCAGTAGTATTTATATCAAAAACAATAATAGGAAGTTTATTTTCTTGACTTAATGTAAATGCAGTAGTATCCATTACTTTTAATCCTTTTTTTAAGACTTCATCGAAAGATAAACTTTCAAATTTTGTTGCTTTATCATTTTTTTCAGGATCTTCATTATAAATTCCATCTACACGTGTTCCTTTGAGAATTACATCGGCGTTAATTTCAATAGCTCGAAGTACTGCTGCTGAGTCTGTAGTGAAAAATGGATTCCCTGTACCAGAACCGAAAATCACAACACGCCCTTTCTCCAGGTGTCGTGTAGCTTTTCTTTTAATAAAGGGTTCTGCAATGGCTTCAATTTTTATTGCTGTTTGAAGCCTAGTAGGAACTTTATTATTTTCTAGAGCATTTTGAAGAGCTAATCCATTTATTACCGTCGCAAGCATTCCCATATAATCGCCTTGAACACGATCCATGCCTTTACTTGCTCCAGCTACACCTCTAAAAATATTTCCACCTCCAATTACGATCCCAATTTCAATTCCTTTATCAAAAACTTTTTTTATTTCTTTAGCATAATCATCAATGCGTTCTGGATCAATTCCATAGGTTCTGTTTCCCATTAGGGCTTCTCCACTTAGTTTTAATAAAATCCGTTGATATTTCATTTTAACAAATATTTAATCAAATATAAAAATTAAAGAAGAATTTATTTGGCTTAATGATCAACATTCTCTGTTCTGCTTTTGAAAATTGATGATTAAGTTTGATATTATTATTTTTAATAGATATTTTAATATTGTTTACAACTTAATAATTTTAAGATTTTAACGAAATTTAAGAAAATCTTATCCTTTTTTTCTAATGTTTTCAATAGAGTTTTTATTTACTACACTTTCCATTGAAAATGCATCTCTAATTTTGTAGTCACCGCTTTTTGTACGTTTTAGTTTAATCAAATATGCGCCTGAGTTTAAAGCTTTTCCAAAATCAAATGCTAAACTACGAATGTAAGTTCCCTTGCTACAGCGAACAATGAAATTAACTACAGGCAATCTAACATAAGTAATTTCAAATAAAGAAATTTTAATAGTTCTAGGTTCAATTTTTGGTGTTTCTCCTCTTCTCGCATATTCATACAAGCGTTTCCCGTTTTTTTTTAAAGCTGAAAATACAGGAGGAAATTGAAGTATTTCTCCTTTAAAACTCTTCGTTATCCTCTCAATAATCTCGTCATTTATGTGGTTTATTGAGTAACGAGCGTTAACTTCTGTTTCTTGATCATATGAAGGAGTAGTTGCTCCCAAGTGAAAGGACCCGGTATATTCTTTTTCGGAGTCTTGAAGTGTAGATATAGTTTTAGTTTTTTTTCCTGTGCAAATTATCAATAATCCAGTGGCTAAAGGGTCAAGGGTTCCTGCATGGCCAACTTTAAGGTTTTTTAAACCAGTCTGATTTTTTAAATGCCAGCGTATTTTATTTACTACTTGAAAAGAAGTCCAGCCTAAAGGCTTATCAATGAGAAAAACTTGACCTTCAATTAATTCTAAAGCAGTATATTTTTTTTTAAAAAAGTCCATACATAATTACAATTAGTCCAATAACAAGACAGTAAATGCTAAAATATTTTAATTGACTTTTTTTTACAAGTCTAATCATCCACTTGCAAGCTATTATTCCAGTTACAAAAGCAGAAAAAAAGCTAAGTAAAAGTGGAATTAATTCAATTTTTTGAATAACTAGGTTAGAATCTGAAATTGTTTTAGCCATACTCCCGAAAATAAGAGGAACTACCATTAAAAAGGAAAATCTAGCAGCTTTTTCGCGATCAATTCCTAATATTACTGCTGTAGCAATTGTAGAACCACTTCTTGATATTCCTGGCAAAATCGCAATAGCTTGAACAATTCCAAGTATAATTGCATTTAAAGAAGAAACTTCTTTATTTGTAACTCTAGCTTTATCAGCTAGAAATAAAATCAGTGATGTAATTAAAAGCATTAAGCCAACTAATATAAGGTTTTGAGAAAATAATTGTTCTATATCATTTTGAAAAAAAAGTCCAACTAAAGCAGCAGGAGTCATTGAGAGAATAATTTTTAATGAAAATGAAGTGCTATCGTTTTGATTAAATTGAAGTAATCCTTTCAAAATCTCTAAAATTTCTTTTTTAAATACAACAACTGTACTTAATGCAGTAGCAACATGTAAGAGTATTGTTAAAAAAAAACTTTCTTCAGTTTCTACATGATTTCCGAAAAAGGCTTTTATAATTTCTAAATGCCCACTTGATGAAATTGGCAAAAACTCTGTTAATCCTTGAATTACTCCTAGCACAATTGCTTCTAAGTAGCTCATTTTTTAGAGTCTTCTTTTGTTAAAATCGAATAAATTGCAATTCCAAATCCGACAAGTACTATGGAAGGTGCAATCCTAATTCTTCTAAAATTATACATAGAATCATTAAAATAATTTGGATCATCACTCCCCCCTCCTGCCATTAAGATAAAACCGGTTGCAATTATAATAATTGATATAAATAGAAAAATATAATTTCGTTTTTCAAATAAAAATTTTTTAGTAGAATTGGATTGTTTCATATGTTTAGCTATGATGTTAATAAATAGCATCTGTTTTTAAATTCAGGTAACGCTGTGTTGCAAAAAAAGTACTGATTCCAGTAATTCCTATACCTAGAATTAAAATACCTCCAAAAACAATTCCTAATTCTAAAGGCTTTTCCATCATATTCAATTCGGGAAAATATTTGTTAATTTCAAAAACCAAAAAGGTTAATCCTCCCAAAGCTAAAAGAGAACTTATTATTCCTAAACGTAAATGAGTCCAAATAAAGGGACGTCTAATAAAGGATTTAGTAGCCCCTACCAATTGCATAGTTTTAATGATAAAGCGTTTAGAGAAAATTGACAATCTAATGGAGCTATTAATCAGTAGTAATGCAACCACAATAAATAGTGAAGTCGTAATTAATAAAATAAAGGAAATTTTTTGAATATTTTCTTCTAACAGAATTACCAGGGGTTGGTCATATACTACTTCATCTATAAAATCTTCAGTTTCTAATTCTTTTTTTGTTTGAATTAAATTCAGTCTATTTACAAACATGGCATTAAAATATATGTCAATAGAGTTTAAAAGCGGATTGTATCCTAAAAATTCCACAAAATCCTCCCCAATATTTCGGGAATATCTTTGTGCAGCTTCTTCTTTTGGGGTGAAATTAACTTTCTTAGTAGATTGATTAAGTTGCAATTTTTTCTTTAACTGACTAATTTCTATTTCTTTAGCAACATCTTTGAGATAAATGGTCATTACGATTTGTTCTTTGAAATGCGATGCTACATTTCTCGTGTTTAGAAGTAATAATCCTAGAATTCCCACAAAAAACAATACAAAAGTTATACTTAATACAACAGAAAAATATCCTGTAAGTAATCTTTTTTTTTGATAATTGTCTTGATAGTTTTTAATCACCAACTTTTTTTGTAAAAATATAAAAGTTAATGATAGAATAGTTATGAAGTGTATAATATTCTTTTTAAGATTCAATCAATAAACGTATTTTTGTTCCTTTCATATAAATCAATAAAAAAAGCAGTGGGATACTCCTTTAGTACAATTGAAAAAAAATGGCAAGCCTACTGGGCAAAAAACCAAACTTTTAAAGCTGAAAATTATTCAGAAAAACCAAAGTATTATATTTTAGATATGTTCCCATATCCCTCTGGTGCTGGCCTACATGTTGGTCACCCATTAGGTTATATAGCTAGTGATATATTTTCACGTTACAAACGACATAAAGGATTTAATGTTTTACATCCTCAGGGTTATGACTCATTTGGCCTACCTGCAGAGCAATATGCTATTCAAACTGGACAACATCCTGCAAAAACAACACAAGATAACATAGCTCGATATAGAAAACAATTAGATAAAATGGGTTTCTCTTTTGATTGGACTAGAGAAGTACGTACTTCAGATCCTAGTTTTTATAAATGGACACAATGGATTTTCTTATTAATGTTTGATCATTATTATTGTAATGAAAAAGATAAAGCTTTATCTATCAAAACTCTGATTAATCGTTTTGAAAAAGAAGGAAATATTAAAGTAAACGCAGTTTGTAATAACGATGTGGAAATATTTACTGAAAATCAATGGAATTCTTTTGAAGAGGTTAAACAACAACAAATATTGTTAGGGTACCGTATGGCCTACCTCTCAAATACAGAAGTAAATTGGTGTGCAGGCTTAGGCACGGTTTTGGCTAATGATGAAATTATTAATGGAGTTTCAGAACGAGGAGGTTTTCAAGTCACTAAAAAGAAAATGAATCAATGGAGTATGCGAATTGGTGCTTATGCTGAACGCTTACTTTCTGGTTTAGAAACGATTGAATGGTCTGATTCTTTGAAGGAAATGCAACGTAATTGGATTGGAAAATCTGTAGGTGCTAAAGTATTTTTTCCTGTAGAAGGACATCATAAAAAAATTGAAGTTTTCACTACCCGTCCTGACACAATTTTTGGTGTGACCTTTATGACATTGGCACCTGAATTGGATCTTGTAAAAGAGATTACTCATCCTAATCAAAAAGAATTTGTTAATTCATATATAGAGCAAACAAAACAAAAAACTCAAAGAGAACGTACAGCCGATGTAAATAATATTAGTGGTGTTTTCACAGGTGCTTTCGCTTTTCATCCTTTTACCGGAGATCGTCTTCCAATTTGGATTGGAGATTATGTTTTGGCAGATTACGGAACAGGTGCTGTCATGGCTGTTCCTTGTGGTGATCAACGTGATTTTGACTTTGCTAAACATTTTGAAATTCCTATTAAAAATATTTTTAAAGATATTTCTATTAAAGAACAAGCATTTACTGAAAAAGCAAAAACTATTATTTTTAATTCAGATTTTTTGAATGATCTTCCATATGAAAAAGCTATTAAAGTAGTCATAAACGCTTTAGAAAAAAATAAATATGGAGAAAGAACAATTAATTATCGATTAAGAGATGCTATTTTTAGTCGTCAACGTTTCTGGGGAGAGCCTATACCGATTTATTACAAGGGTGGAATGCCATTTGCATTAACAATTGAAAATCTACCGTTAAAGTTGCCTGAGGTTGAAAAGTATCTTCCGACCCCAGAAGGGTCTCCTCCTCTTGGTAATGCATCTGTTTGGGCTTGGGATGCTGTGTCTAAAAAGGTAGTTAGTAACTCATTAATAAATAATGAAACGGTTTTTCCATTAGAGCTGAATACAATGCCAGGTTGGGCTGGTAGTTCTTGGTATTTTTATCGTTATATGGACTCAAAAAATTCTAATACTTTGGTTAGTAAAGAAGCTATTGAGTATTGGGAGGATGTGGATTTATATTTGGGGGGAAGCGAACACGCTACAGGGCATTTATTGTATTCTCGTTTTTGGCAAAAATTTTTATTTGATCTAGGTATTTTTCCTTTTGAAGAATATGCTAAAAAACTAATCAATCAAGGAATGATATTAGGAACTTCTGCAATTATTTATAGAAAGCCAGGTACTCAAACTTATGTTTCTAAAGACTTAATTTCTGACAGTAAAAATTTTGAACCAATTCGAGTTGATGTAAGTTTAGTTAATATTTCTAATGAACTTGACATAGAAGGATTGAGAAATTGGCAGCCTCAATTTATGGAATCAGAATTTGAATTAAGTGAAGGGATCTACAGGGTAGGTAGAGAGGTTGAGAAAATGTCAAAGTCTAAATATAATGTTGTTAGCCCAGATGAGATCTGTGAACAATACGGTGCTGACACCCTTCGGATGTATGAAATGTTTTTGGGTCCAATTGAACAGGCTAAACCCTGGAATACCTCAGGTATTTCTGGAGTTCATAACTTTTTAAAAAAATATTGGAGATTATTTTATAAAGATGATCAGTGGATTGTTAATGAGCAACAACCTGCTAAAAAAGCCTTGAAAATACTTCATGAAACCATTAAAAAAATATCAAGTGATATTGAAAAATTCTCATTTAACACTTGTGTTAGTTCTTTTATGATATGTGTAAATGAATTAACTTTACTGGAATGTCATAATAAAGAAATTTTAAGTCAATTAACTGTCTTACTCTCTCCTTTTGCTCCGCACATAGCTGAAGAAATATGGGAAAAGCTAGGTAATAAAGAAAGTATTACAAACAATTGTTTTCCAATTGTTAATGAAATTTACCTGTTAGAAGAAACTAAAAATTACCCAGTATCTTTCAATGGAAAGATGCGATTTACACTATTACTATCTTTAACTTTAGATAATGATTCAATTCAAGAGGCTGTATTAAATGATTCAAGAACATTAGAGTATCTTCAAGGAAAGATTCCTAAGAAATGGATAATTGTTCCCAACAAGATTATAAATATTGTGTGTTAATGAGTCCATTTCAAATAGAAACTATTGGTTTAATTGCAGCATTTTTAACTACAGGATCGTTTGTTCCACAATTGATTAAAATATTGAAGCATAAAAGTACTGAGGGGGTATCATTGAGTATGTATCTTTTTATGTTTTTAGGGGTATCATTATGGTTTTTGTACGGTTTTTTGATTGAAAGTTTTTCTGTAATGTTGGCAAATCTAGTTGCTGGTTTTTTACAGTTAATCATAATTTACTTCAAGTTAAAATGGCGATAAGACATTCATTTTATCTCTTTTTATATTGTTAATTTCTTTAAAGTGTGATACTAATAGTTGTGTTTTAGATCGATTAAATAATATATTACCCAAAGAAGAATCATTACCCCAAACACATTAAATTCCATCATATGAACCAATTTAGTAATTACCTTAGGCTCTATGAAAACTTTAGCTTATTCTGTTTTTTTAGATTTTTAACGCTTGGAAAATTTGATTAAAGCGAAATTTGACGTTTGACTTGCTGTTGAAGTGATATGAAAGTTTCTGTCCTTGAAACTCCCTCGACAGATTGAATCTTTTTATTAAGTAATTCCATCAAGTGTTCGTTGTCTTTGCATAATAGTTTAACGAAAATACTCCAGTTTCCTGTTGTATAATGACATTCAATAACCTCATTTATATTTCGGAGTTGGTTAACTGCTTCAGGATTTCTAATTGCTTTATCTAAGAAAATTCCAATAAATGCAACGGTTTTATAGCCCAAAATCTTTGAATTAATAATTATTTGAGAACCTGATATGACTTGAGCTTTTTCTAATTTTTTTATACGCTGATGAACTGCAGCTCCTGAAATCCCTGTTAGCTTTGAGATTGCTAAAACAGATTTACGTGCATCATGCATCAAGGCTTTGAGAATAATTTTATCAATTCCATCAACCACAACAGTTTTTTCATGTATTTTCATTTTTCCGATTATTTTTATGATATTTATTTAAAACAAATACTTTATTCAAATAATTGATGTAAAAGTTTAATTAAGACTGTATATGTAAAAAAATATAGTCTTGATTTTCAAATTAATAAATAAAAAAAGTCTGGAATACTAAATTCTTTTTTATGATATGTATATTCCTTCAAACTATTATCTATTTTTTTTAAATGTAAATATGCTCTATTGTGGAGTTTAGCAATACATTTTCTTAAATGACATAATATGAAATTTTAATTCACCTCTTCAATATATTTTTCTATTGCCATGGTCATTGAAAAATTTTCAGGAGTTGGAGCATTGATGTCGATTCTTAATTTAGCGTCTTCTGCCGCTTTTACTGTTGAATTTCCGTATGCGGCAATACGTGTATCATTTTGTTTGAAGTCAGGAAAATTCTTGAATAATGATTCAATCCCTGAAGGACTAAAAAACACCAAAACATCATAATAAACATCTCTCAAATCAGAAAGGTCACTTACTACTGTTTTGTATAAAATAGCTCGTTTCCAATTCAATTCAATTTTATTTAAAAAATCTGGCACATCTCGCTTAAGCATGTCTGAAGTTGGAAATAAAAAGGTCTCTTTATTAAATTTCTTAAAAACAGCTTCA
>CAJWAE010000027.1 GCA_913020075.1 uncultured Flavobacteriaceae bacterium | reverse complement strand
TATACTTTTATAAATCTACTTGATGTTGAATGATAAATTCTTTTTAAGTAATAACTCCTAAATTATTAAATATTTGTTAGTTAAAATTGAATAAATTAAATAATATTAAATAATACCCTCATAAAAATACGGAATTAGTAAAATTTCATTAATGTTAATTTCTTTAATCTATTCTTTTTAGGGGGGTTCTATAAAAATTTTATTTTAGCTTAAAATATTTAAATCATGAGTAAATCTAAACTAGAATATATTTGGCTTGATGGTTATGCCCCATCTGCCAACCTTCGAAGTAAAACAAAAATTGTGTCTGATTTTAAAGGAACAATAGATGATTGTCCAATGTGGTCATTTGATGGTTCTTCAACACAACAAGCAGAGGGGAATTCTTCTGATTGTTTATTAAAGCCAGTTGCTCTTTACCAAGACCCTGATCGTAAAAATGGATGGCTAATAATGACAGAAGTTTTAAATGCTGATGGATCGCCTCACTTAAGTAATGGAAGAGCCAGTATTAAAGACGATGATGATGACTTTTGGTTTGGATTTGAACAAGAATATTTTCTTTGGGACCCAGAAACAAACCTCCCTTTTGGTTTTCCAAAAGATCAAACTCCTCAAGGACAATTTTACTGTTCTGTAGGAGCAAAAAATGCTTTCGGTCGTGAAATGATTGAAGAGCATTTAGATCAGTGCTTAGAAGCTGGCATCAATGTTGAAGGAATTAATGCTGAAGTAGCTTCAGGTCAATGGGAATACCAGTGTTTTGCGAAAGGAGCTAAGAAGGCTGGTGACGAAATGTGGGTATCTAGATACCTTCTCGAACGTATTGGAGAAAAATACGGATTAGCTATTGATTATCACCCTAAACCACTTGGAGATACAGACTGGAATGGTTCAGGTATGCACGCTAATTTTTCTAATGAAATCCTCAGAACTTGTGGCTCAAAAGGAACTTACGAAAAAATATGTGAGGCATTTAGACCTTTAGTTAAAGAGCATATGAAAGTATATGGAGCGTATAATGATCAGAGATTGACTGGAAAGCACGAAACACAATCAATTGATGAATTTAGCTATGGTATTTCCGATAGAGGTGCTTCTATTCGTATTCCTATAATGACTGTTGAACAAGGATGGAAAGGTTGGTTAGAAGATCGACGCCCATCATCTAATGGAGATCCGTACAAAATTGCTTCTCGTATTATTGAAACTGTTAAATCTGCAAAAATTTAATTTATTTAAATTTTTATTATATTTTAAAAAACACCTCATTCAACAAATGAGGTGTTTTTTTATTGAAACATTTGGAATAAAAAGAAAATGTAAATTCCTATTAATATTAAGCCTTCAATAGCTCCAAGGCGCATTTTAATTGGAAAAAAAACTAAAGGAAGAATAAGAAAAGAAATAAACAACATCCATAAAAAATCTTTATTTATTAGATCTAAGTCCGTTACCTCAATTGGATGAATAAGTGAAGTAATTCCCATCACAGCTAGTATATTAAATATATTGGAACCAATCAAATTTCCGATTGAAATTGCCTTTTCTTTATTATATATAGCTATTAAAGATGCTGATAACTCAGGAATACTTGTTCCTATTGATACAACTGAAATACTTATAATTCGTTCTCCTACTCCCCATTCTGTAGCCAAATCAACAGCTGCTTTAATTAAAATTTCAGATCCCAACCACAAAAAAAAACCTCCTAAAGTAAGATATAAGACTGTTTTTGAGTTACCCAATGCTTCTCCCATTGGCTCATCAACTTGGTGTGAAATTGTATTTTTTTTAAAAAATAATATAACAATTAAAAAGACAATTAAAAACACGAACATCAAACCACCCTCAAATTGACTTAATATATTATCATTTACTATGAAAAAATAAAAAATAAGAGATGCGAAAGTCATCATAGGCCAGTCGATTTTATAAAAGCTACTAGTGACTTTAATAGGAGATATTAAAATAACAATGCCCATAACAAGTCCTAAATTTGCGATATTAGAACCTATAATATTACCAAATGCTAAATCTGGATAACCTTGTGATGCTGCTTTTATACTAACTATTAATTCAGGAGCGGAAGTTGCAAAAGAAACAACTGTCATTCCAATAACAATTTTAGAAATATTTAGATTTAAAGAAAGTGATACAGCAGAACGCATTAACCAGTCACCACCTTTGACAAGAAAAAATAACCCTAAAATAATTCCTAAATAATCCATCTATTTCGCTTGGAAAGATAAGCTAATTTCAAAAGATAATTTTTAAATAAGTTTAAAATGAACTTATTTTATCGCTCTAGTAAATGTATAATTTAATTATATTCGCAATCACTAAACAATATGGTAGCATTAAAATAGTATATTTTAATTGATCTTCAAAAAATCATATCCTGAAGAAAACTATAAAAGCTATTATGTTTTTTAAACCAAATACACAACGGCTAAGTTATAATGGAGCAGTAGCATAACTGGATAATGCACCACACTACGAATGTGGCGATTGGGAGTTCGACCCTCTCCTGCTTCACAAAAAAGACTTTAGAATTCATTTTTTAAAGTCTTTTTTTTTAATCCATAAATAAAAAAAATATTAAATATTAACAAATATATCATTGCGATTGATCCTTTGGTAAATTCACAGATTATACTAAAATTTAAATATGAACGAAGAAGACAAAAATAAAGTAAAAGAATATAGTAAAAAAACACCACTATATTTGAGCAGAAGGAAATTTGATATAAATGGAATTTTAACTGAAATAAAGTGTAGTCGCTGCAAAGAATTTAAAAACATTAGCGAGTTTTCCAAGAATAAATTACAAATCGATGGATTAGAGCATAAATGCAAAAAATGTAAAATGATAAAATGAATCATTCTTTGGTTATTGTAAAAACTAAGGTTTTTAACCCACAATATTTCTCATTCCAGTTGTAGTTTCCAATTAAACAGGAAGAAAGTCGACATCATTAAGAGGAATTCCTGTTATTATAATAAATAAAATCCTCTTTGCTAAACTAGATAATCAGGGTCAGTTGATAATGGTTTAAATCAAGAAATCTTATTTAGATAATTTAACTAATATTACTCAACTATAATGCAAATAACATATTTAAAATCTTTTATGATATAATTCAAATTAATAGACCTGCTTGAGGGCATTATAATATATTAATGTTAGAAAAAAAAAGTTTTATTAAATTTTTAAATTATTTACCTCTCCCAGTTTTGCGAACTGATGTTGACCGTTTTGCGTTTCTTTGTGAAACTGGTTTATTTTTTTTACCACTGTTTTCACTTTTAACTTTACTATTTCCAAAAAATTTACTTGTCATCTTTTTTTTTGTAAATATAAAGATATAAAAATAATAATTTATGTTAAATTAATTCATTTAGATTTCTATGTATAGTTTAAATTATATCTTGTTAACGATAATATTTGATTAATACGTATTTAGTAACTTTTTGTTTTTTGTTTTATCTATCCTAGAAGTGGTATAGAAAAGATTAAGGTATGAGTAAAATAGATATAAAAAATAACAGATCAGGTTGTCCTATATCTACTTCTTTAGATATAATTGGAGATAAGTGGTCATTAATCGTTGTAAGAGATCTTTTCATTAAAAGATGCACTTTTTCAGAAATGATCAATTTAAGCAAAGAATGCATAGCTACTAATATCTTATCTGATAGATTGAAAAAACTAAAATTTAGAGGAGTAATTGATTTCGGACCTAACACTAAAAATAAAAATATTAAAGAATATTATTTGACAAATATTGGCATTGATTTATATCCAATAATATATGAGTTACATACTTGGTCCCCAAATTATTTTCAGTTCGAAATAGCGCCAGTAGCTAAAAAATGGATGGATGACAATTCAGCAAAAGACAAAATGGATGTAATTAAGAAATCAATGGAAGACTACAGGATTTTCCGATTTAAAAAACACGGAATTTAATCACTTTTATTTTCAATTAATAAAATTTTAGTTAAATCATCAACTTCTAATAAGGCAAGCTAACCTTACACAAATTAAAATTTACTATATTAGCACTATCGATTCTTTAAACTGAATTGATTTATGGTTATGAACCGTTGGGAATAATTCCCAACGGTTTTTTTGTGAAATTATTCTAAAAAATTTATCAGACTGAGTAGTAAAAGTCAAAAATCTTGATACTCTCCACTTAAGTATTGATTAGCCTCTTCCTCTTTAAAACGTGCATTTTCACTATCCCAGTTAAGGGTTTTATTAGGAAAACGACCAGCAATAACTCCAAGTAAAATTGTTTCTGTTAGACGTGCTGAATATGAAAAAGGTGCAGAAACAGTATCAGTTCCTAAACATGCGTCAACAAATTGATGATAATGTTTGGGTGCATCGCGTTCGTAGTCATTTTTATTATTTCCTAAGGTATTATTGGGATCATATATTGAAATATCAATTTCTTGATACTCACCATCTACAATCAATCTTGGTAATTCCATGAAATGAGGAAGTAGTAACCGTCCTTTTTCTCCAATAAACATTGCCCCTTGCAAAGGGAGCTCATCTTTATTAGGGAGTTTTAAGTCTTTATTAGAAGATGGTGCTCCAGGACCATCTGACCATATCCATGTCAAGGTTTCTGCTGTATATTTCGTTCCCGGAAAGGTATATGTAACATTGTTATTAACTGGAAAGCCATATTTATTAGGCTTTCTGCATTTATTTTTAATTGTCATTGGAACATCTAAATCCAAAGCATTGTATGGTGTGTCAAAAATATGAACTCCCATATCCCCAAGTGTTCCGCAACCATAATCAACTAATTTTCGCCAATTACTAGGATGGTAATAAGTTTCTTTATATTTACGTTTTTTTGACGTTCCTAGCCATAAATTCCAATCTAAATGATCTGGAACTGGATCTTTAACTTTAGGCTCTGGCCCATCATATCCCCAGTTTTTGGGTGACCATGCGCGAACTTTATGAACTTTTCCAATAATTCCTGATTGGATCAATTTAGTAGCCAGTTTATAATCATAAAAGGAATGTACTTGGATTCCCATTTGAGTCACTAGATTATTTTTTTTGGCCATTTTATTCATTGCCCTAGCTTCTGAAACAAAATGCGTTAAAGGTTTTTGACAATATACTGGCTTATTCATTTCCATTGCCAACATAGATGCCGGTGCATGAGTATGGTCAGGTGTTGAAATTACAACAGCATCTATATCAGAAGCCATTTCTTTTAATAAAATTCTATAATCTGAATAGATTTTAGCATTTGGATGTAAGGCGTTAGCTGCAGCTAAATTTTTAGAATCTACATCGCACAAAGCAACAACATCTACTTTATTATGAGATGAAATAGCTACTAAATCTTGAGCACCCATACCACCAACGCCTATATGAGCTGTTCTTAATCGAGTATTGTTTTTTGTTAAAGCAAAAATAGATGTTGGTAAAAAAGCCGAACCGGCTATTGCTGCTGTAGATTTTAAAAATTCTCTTTTCTTCATAATATTTATTTTATAACTTTTTTATTTTAATATTTCTAAACCACAAATCACTTCCATGATCTTGAAATCCAATATAACCGATTTTAAACTTACCATAATCGGGAAAATTATCCCATTTTCCTGAATTTTTTTTTGACTTCCAATCTTCAGACCAGGGTACAAAAGAAAGAACTTTATTACCATTTAACCAATATTCTACTTTTTCTAATGTGAAAATTATTTTAGATGAATTCCAACTACCCGCAGGATTAAGTGTTTTTTGTAACGGATCTACAGAATACATCGCATAATCTGAAGCGGTCTGTTGTAATGGATTTAATTTTGAGGGATTTTCAAAGCCTAAACTTTTATTATACTTGACTAAATCATGAATGTCTTCATAATTCTGATCATCAATTAATTGATATTCTGGCGACACCTCTGAAGGGCTATCATAACCTTCTTTAATGTGATAAAAAATACCACTATTTCCACCAATTGGAATTTTCCATTCTACATAGAGCTCAAAATTTTTAAATTCCTGGTCACCAAAAATAATATCTTTACTGCCTTTATATTCGTAATCTTCCTCTAAAATTTGTTCGGTTTTAAAAGTTAATACTTTATCGATGATTTTCCATCCTGGAGGAAGATTTTTTCCATTATAAGCTCTCCATCCATCCATTGAAGTACCATCAAAAAGAACAATCCAATCATCAGGCTTTTCATGAGAGTTATCGCAACAAAAAAATAATATTATTAAATTAAGAATTAGTGCTTTTTTGATCATATTAATTTTTTATCAATTTAATAAAGATTTATAAAAACACTAATTTTTTCTTGTTAAAAAATTAGTGATAATTTAATATCCATGTTATTGAGTATTGCTTTTGTGTTTTTTTTTTAAAAAAAAGCTTTATAAGTGCTAAAATTATTATATTTGTTAGATAAATATTTGTAAAATGAATATAACAAAATCAATCCTATCTTTTCTTATTATAATAGCTTTTTCATTCAGCATTAATGCACAGAATGCAGAAAACCCTTGGGCCATTTCAGTTGGTGCTGATTTAATTAATATACAAGGCGACAATGTTGATTCTGGACTAAGTTTTGGTGCACCAGCATTAAGCTTATCTCGATATATTGGTGCTGGCTTATCTGTTGGTGTTCAATATGGACTTAATAATGTAAAAAATAATGCCGAAGATCTTAAATATACATCCGTTGACGGAATTATAAAATACAATTTAACTGATGGGAAAATTATTCCATATCTTTTTGCGGGATACGGGATTACAAAATTTTCACCTGATGGTGTTGAAAGAGAAGGTATGTTTCCCTCAGCAGATAGCGGTCGCACTACTCTAGGTGGTGTTGGTGTAAATATTCCTATAGGAGATAAATTAAACGTAAACGTAAGTACATCTTATAGAGGGACTTCTGAAACAAATGATTCCTTTAATCACTTGCAGCACATTGTCGGTCTAAGTTATAATTTTGGAGCAGGTGATAAAGACAAGGATGGTGTTTCAGATAAAAAAGATGAATGTCCAGATATTCCTGGGTTGAAAGAATTTAATGGTTGTCCAGATACTGATGGTGATGGTATTCCAGATAACAAAGATCGTTGTCCAGAAGAAGCTGGTTCAGAAGAACTTCAAGGATGTCCAGACTCAGATGGTGATGGTATAGCTGACAATGATGATGCTTGTCCAAATAAAGCTGGAACAAAAGAAATGAATGGTTGCCCTGATAGTGACGGTGACGGAGTAGCAGACAATGTTGATAAATGTATTGATATAGCTGGAGAAATAGATAACGAAGGTTGCCCATGGGAAGACCTTGATAATGATGGAGTTCCAGACAAAGATGATAATTGTCCTGATGAGAAAGGTTCTATTGCAAACAACGGTTGTCCAGACGAGCCTACGGATTTGCTTAACTTCATAAGTAGTGACAAGAGCATCGTTTTATTTTCAGCAAGTAGCAGTAAACTAGATTCAAATGACAAGACTGCTTTAGATGAATTGAAAATAATTTTAGAGACATACCCCAGAGCATCTTTAAAAATCGCAGGACATGCTTCAAGTGACGGAAGTTCAAGATACAATCAGACTCTGTCTGATAAAAGAGCTGCATCCGTTAAAGAATATCTAGTTTCTAAGGGTATAAACGGAGATCGTTTGGATACTATAGGATATGGTGAAGACAAACCAATTGGTGATAATAATACTGTAAAAGGAAGAGCAAATAGCCGTCGAGTAAATATTAATAGAAATGCCAAAATGACTATTAATTAGTAATTTATTTAAAAAATAAATTAAAAACCTTCTCTTAATTGAGGGGGTTTTTTTATTTTTATTATAATTGAGAAATTTTAATAAAAATAACCATGTGCAAATTTAAATTTATTTTATCATTATTACTGACCATTCCATTTACATCAACAGCACAGAATAGACATATACCAGTTGATACGATAATTGTAACAAACCATAGTACCTTTATCAAAGGAAAGAAGATTAGCTACAAAGCAGAAACGGGTACTCAACCTGTTTGGGATAATGATGGCAAACCAATCGCAAGCTTATTTTATACATATTACAAAAGAACAGATGTTAATAATAACGTTAGTAGACCATTAATATTTTCATTTAATGGTGGACCAGGATCAGCTTCTGTTTGGATGCATTTAGCTTATACTGGACCTAAAATTCTTAAAATTGATAGTGAAGGATATCCAATTCAACCTTATGGGTATAAAAGTAATCCTAACTCTATTTTAGATGTTGCAGATATTGTTTTCATAAATCCAGTAAATACTGGATATTCAAGAATATTACAAATTAATGGTGAAAAAGCAGATAGAAAAAAATTCTTTGGAATTAATGAAGATATAAAATATTTAGCTGAATGGCTTAATACTTTTGTTAGCAGAAAACAACGTTGGGAGTCACCAAAATATTTGATTGGAGAAAGCTATGGAGGTACCCGTGTAATGGGACTATCAGCTGAACTTCAAGAAAGTCAGTGGATGTATATAAATGGAGTTATAATGGTATCACCTGCAGATTATAAAGTCATTAGAACTGGCGGACCTGTTTCCTCTGCTTTAAACCTACCTTACTTTGCAGCTGCAGCTTGGTTTCACAAACAGTTAGAACCTAGCCTTCAAGAAATGGATTTAATCGATATGCTTCCTGAGGTAGAAAAATTTACAATAAATAAATTAATTCCAACTTTAGCAAAAGGAGGATTCGTTTCTGATGAAGAACGCAATGACATCGCTTCTAAAATATCAAAATATTCTGGTTTATCCATGCAATCCGTTTTACAAAATAATTTGGATATCCCTACCCAGTTCTTTTGGAAAGATTTATTAAGACATGAAGGAAAAACTATTGGTCGTTTAGACTCTAGGTATCTGGGTATAGACAGGAAAGACATTGGAACTCGTCCTGATTATAGTGCAGAACTCACATCATGGTTACATTCCTTTACTCCTGCCATCAATCATTATATACAAAAAGAATTGAAATTTAAAACAGACCTGAAGTACAATATGTTTGGTCCAGTTAGACCTTGGAATAATGACAATGATAATACTCGTGAAGACCTTCGTAGAGCTATGGCTGAGAACCCATATTTAAAAGTATTATTTCAATCAGGTTATTATGATGGAGCTACTACATATTTTAATGCGAAATATACCATGTGGCAAGTGGATCCTAGTGGTAAAATGAAAGATAGATTCTATTTCAAAGGCTATAGAAGTGGGCATATGATGTATTTAAGAAATGCTGATTTGATTAAAGCTAATGAAGACATTAGACTTTTTATAAACAATACTACGACAAACGGAAAACCTGCAAAATATTAAACATCGCAACTTCTTACAGCGTCCGTTAATGAATTTAATCCGTTATTCACCCTATCCTTGGGTATGAATTCTTGAGCAACAATTCCCTTAAATCCAGTTTTTAATATTGCTTCCATTATAGCTGGATAATACAACTCTTGAGATGAATCAATTTCATGACGCCCAGGAACTCCAGCAGTGTGATAATGACCATAAAATTTATAATTTTTCTGTATAGTATGAATTAAATCACCTTCCATGATTTGCATATGATAAATATCATATAATAATTTAAAATTTTCTGATGATAATTCCTTACATAAGGAAACTCCCCATTCAGAATTATCACACATGTAATCAGAATGATCAACTTTAGAATTTAAAAGCTCCATATGTAAAACAACACCATGTTTTTCTGCTAGTGGAATGATTTGATTTAGACCTTCAATACAATTTTGCAAACCTTTTTTATCACCTATTCCTCTTCTACTCCCACTAAAGCAAATTAAATTAGTCCAGCCAGCATCGGCTACTAATTTAATATGTCGTGAATAATTAGAAATCAGTTCATCATGATACTTCTTATCACACCATCCATTTGTGAGACTTCTTGTTGATTTTCCTTCTAAATCCCCATAACACATAGTTGAAGTTAGATTGTACTTTTTCAAAACATCCCAACCCTCTGAGCCAATTAAGTCAATACCAACTAATCCTATTTTTTTTGCTTCTTGAGCTAAAGCATCTAATGACATATCGCCATAACACCATTGACATACTGAGTGGTTTATGTTGCCTTTTAATGGAAAATCAGATAAGGATGATTTATTTTCTATCATTGGAAAGGCTAAAGAAGTTGAACCGATGGCCATTGTCTTAATTACATTTCTACGATTAATTTTTGAGCTATTTTTCATGATTACTGTTGATTTGATTTAACTTAATAAATTATAAAAAACGTCAAGTGTCTGAGTTTAATGATACTTCCCAATTCCAAGCACTCTGCAAGGCTTCTTCCAAAGTGTGTTTAGCTACCCAGCCAATTTTTTTATTTATTTTTTTTGGATCTGCATAAGCAGCAACTGTATCTCCAGAACGAGGCTCGCTCAATTCATAAGGTACTTTTTCACCTGTAGCTTTCTCAAAAGCTTTTATTAATTCTAGGACACTCACTCCATTTCCTGTGCCAACATTATAAACCTCACAAGAATTTGAATTTTTAGCTTCAATTAAATAATTTAAACTGTCTATGTGTGCTTGAGCTAAATCCATAATATGAATATAATCTCGAATACAGGTACCGTCGGAAGTATTATAATTAGAACCAAAAACTTTTAAATGCGATTGTTTTCCAGCAACTGCTTGAGTTAAAAAGGGAATAATATTCTGAGGGATACCTTGAGGGGATTCACCTATTTTAGAGGATTCATGAGCACCTATTGGATTAAAGTAACGGAGTAAAATAGCATTAAAGTCCTTAAATGCAGCACAACAATCCTCAACTATCGACTCTCCTATCTTCTTGGTATTACCATATGGTGAGTTAGCTTTTTTCAAAGGAGCTTCTTCAGTAATTGGTAATTCATCAGCTTCTCCATAAACAGTGCAGGATGAACTAAAAATAAATGGAATCGACTTATCTACAGTATATTTAAGAATTTTAATTAGACCACCAATATTATTTTCATAATATTTGAGAGGATCATTCACGCTCTCACCAACTGCCTTAAAAGCTGCAAAATGAATCACTCCACTAATATCAGAATGCTTATTAAATAACTCTTTTAATTTTTTTGTATCACAAACATCAATATCTTCAAAATATGGTTTTTTATTTGTAATTGAGGTAATACCATCGAGAACAGATAAAGATGTATTTACAAGATTATCTATACAAACAACCTCGTATCCATTTTGAATTAAAAGGACTGTGACATGAGAACCTATATATCCTAATCCACCTGTTATAAGTATTTTCAAATTCTATATTTTAAGAAAGTTCCCAACCTTTACGATATTCTCTACCAACAAATTGATTTGCTTCTTCCAAATTATTTATTTTCATTTTTTCGCCATCCCATAAAAGTTTTTTACGGCCAATAAACTCTTTTTTACCTCTTGAATTCTCTTTTTGTAACATATAACTTCTAATGGCTATATTACCCATTAACACAGTCTCTGTTAAAGGTCCCGAATAATCAAAAGAAGAAGTTAATGATTTATGCTCTATGCTATTAAATCCGGCCTTGCAAGCATCAATCCACTTTCGCTGATGTCCATTTTCGGACTCGGTTATTTTAACTTTTTCCCCTTCAATCACAGGTTCTCCTTTTAGATATAACCTGGGATTATTACCATATGCATCGCATGTAATTAATCCCTTTTTACCTATCATAAAGACTCCGTTAGATTCAATACTAACATCTGCAGGTAATAAATCAGGATGAAATGGCTTAATTCCGCCATCTGACCATGTCATTTGGATAGAACTATTGTTTTTTTTAGTTGCATCAAAATGAATAGAAACTGAGGAAGAAGGCGGACATCCTTTGGGGTAAAATTCTGGTGACCACATTTTTTTATAAATCGATCCAACGCTGCATTCAACATCTGTAGGGTACTTTAAGCTTAGTGCTTTAAATGGAATATCAATTAAGTGACATCCCATATCACCTAATGCACCAGTTCCAAAATCCCACCATCCTCTCCAGCTAAATGGATGCATTTGAGGGATATATTGAGTTTCTGAAGCGGGGCCTAACCATTGGTCCCAATTAAGACTATCTGGCTTTAGAGAGTTATCTGGTTTTGGCATGGCAACGCCTTGAGGCCATATTGGCCTATTTGTCCAAACTTCAACTTTAGAAATTGCACCAATCAAACCTTCATTTACCCATTTTTGTATTTGTAATTGATCTGGATTAGAGGCCCCTTGGTTACCCATTTGGGTAACTAGTTTCTTCTCACGAGCCATTTCAGTTAACAAACGTGCTTCATAAATATTATGTGTCAGGGGCTTTTGGACGTAAATGTGAATTCCACGTTCCATTGCGTAGGATGCAGCAGAAGCATGAGTATGATCAGGAGTAGAGATAGTAACCGCATCAATATCTTTTTCTTTATCCAACATGGATTTGAAATTATCATAAAATTTAGCATCCGAAAATCGCTTCCTGGTTTTTCCAATTCCGTTTCTATTTGAAGTGTCAACATCGCAAAGTGCAATAACTCGCTCTATCCCTTTTACTGATGCATTTCGAATATCACTAGATCCCTTTCCTCCTGCTCCGATAGCTGCAATTGCTAATTGATCACTGGGAGGTGTGTATCCAACGCCTCCCAGAACGTGCCTTGGAACGATAAATAATGAAGAAGCGGCTAAACTCTTTTTAATAAAACTTCTTCTTTTAATAGAAGAATTTTTTTTTGAAAACATTTATTTTAGTTTGAATTTGAATTTACAAAAAAATATAAAAATAAATTGCGTTTTTTCTTTAAGGATTTAAAAATACTCCACTCCATCCGTCAGAGGAAATATATTTAATACGTAAATGATTATTTCGTTTCAGTTGGAGATAATCAATTGCTGTAGCCTCAAGTTCTAATTCAGTAAAATAATTTAACTTTTTTTCATAATCAATTGCATCTGGAGATGTTATAATGTCTCCAGGTGCAAGTTTTGATGAATAATCTTTTTTACTGTAATGAGGAATACTTTTAAAAGTATTTTCATTCTTAATAATTGATATACATTTAACACTAACAACTATTTGAATAGAACGTTTTCCATCATAAAACAAAAGCTGAGCCCTACAATCTGAATTAAGTTCAGTAATTTTTTGAGATCGATAATCTGAATAAATTGTAAAGACAAAATTATCCTTGTTAAAATTACGGAGTACTACAGTTCTAGAATTTGGACTTCCGTTAAGAGCTATAGTTGAAAGGGTGAAAAAACGAAACGGATTTTTTTTATCTTTTTTAACATTAATCCACCGTTCTATACAATCTTCTAATAATATAGATTTCATTTTGTTTTATATTGATTTTTTTTTAACCAAGCTTGAGTTCTGAGAATAGAATTATTTTGAATATCTGCCCAGAAAAGATTTACATCTGCAAAATGATAATTTTTGATAAAGGATAAACTAAAACGTTTTGGTATTTTAGGGAGTGTTGACCATATCATGCCATCTATTCTTTGCACAGAAAGACTTTTGGGGTAAATTTTAAAATCAGACGCCAGGACACCTAAATGATTTTCAGAATCACCATATTCTGCTTCGGTCCAACTAATAGGGTTTGTAGCCACTCCACCTTTGTACCATTTTTCGTATCGTTTTGGTAGCTTATTTATTTTATAAGTATTCCAACTAACAAACCCCCCTGTAGCTTCAGGTTTTTTCAAAGATTTAATAGATTTAAATTCATCTGACTTAACTTTAACACCAATTAAATATGCAGCAATTAATTTTTCCTGCAAATCTTTACCATCAAAAAATTCATGAATTAAACGTTTTGCATGAATTGAACCTTGACTATGAGCTGCAATAATGATAGGTTTACCATAATTATAGTTTTTTAGAAAATATATAAAAGCATTCTTCACATCTTGGTATGCCAAAACTCCTGCTCCTTTTCCTTGATTAACATATTCATCTATAAAAATTCTATAATGGGCTTGACGATAAAAAGGAACGTAAAGATTTCCAGCTTTTGTCCAAGCTGAAGCTTGATGTTTAACAGCCTTTTCAATAACTTCTTTTCTTATTTCGTTTAAAGTAATATCTGAATTCCATGCTGCATTTTTTTTATCTATAAATAAAGTAGGGTATATATAAAAAACATCAGCTTCTTTTTTACTTGGTTCTCCTACAATCTCTTTTAAAGCATTAGGCCATTTATTGGGGAGAACAGCCCAAGATTTATTTTCGCTATAGTTAGGAGAAGGTGGAACTTTATTTTTATTATAATCTTCTGAATTATATACAGGCTTGCAAGCAACAAATAGTAAAATTATAAAGTGGCATACAAGGCTTTTCAAATATTTAATTTTTTTGACAAAGATACTTTTTTGAATCAAAATTAATTCTTTTATGCAATGATTTACAAAAGAATGACAAAGGTTTGAAAAGTTATGAAAAAGAATAATTAACTTGTACAATAATATTTTTAATGATAAAATAGCTTAAAATAAATGAAAAAAATAATTCTTTTATTTCCATTACTCTTTTTAACATGTCTCGTTATTATGTGTAAAAATACAAAAAACGGAAATACAGAAACGTCTACTGAGATAAAGGTTGAGAAAACTGACTCTATAACCAAGGCTGAAGTGAAAACTATAAAAAAAGTTAATGGCGAAGTTTCTGAAGAAATTCTATTACTTGAGGGTACACACGAAGAAGTAATGAAAAAAGTTGAACTCTTTACGACAGAAGATAAGACCGTTAATGTCATTATAAATAAAGTTCCTGAAATAATAAAGCGAATTCAATTTAATCTTAAACCCAAAAGTGGAAGCGAAACTTCAGGCTTGATAATATTTACTGAAGAAAATGGATCTGTAAATTTAAAAGCCAACATTAAAGGTTTAATCCCAGGAGTCCATGCAATTCATATTCACGAAAAAGCAGACTGTTCTTCTGATGACGGAAAATCCTCAGGAGGTCATTGGAATCCTACTTTTGAAAACCACGGCTCTTGGGGCTCTGAAAATGGATATCACAGAGGCGATATAGGTAATTTTAATACGAATAATAACGGTGAAGCCTCTGTATCTTTTACAACTGACTTATGGTGCTTAAATTGTAAAGATCCTATAAAAAATATTGTTGGTAAGGCAATAATTATTCACCAAGGTGAAGATGATTTGATTTCGCAGCCTTCAGGAGCTGCAGGGAAAAGAATTAGTTGTGCTGGAATTATTAAATGAAATTAGTATTACCATTGACGTTTGATGTCTAATTTTTTTTGAACTTCTAGTTCATCCGAAGGAATTACTTTCAAGAAAGATGGGTGTTGTTCAATTGAATATTGAATTTTTTCTAAAATACTATCTATACTTTCATTCTCGTAATCAAAATTTAAAGGCTCTTTAATAATCATAGATTGTAAAATTCCACGCTTTTTGATCATTAGTCCTTTTTTATCAAAAGATCTTCTAAAGCCATCAATCACGATTGGAATAACAACAGGCTTATATTTCTTTATAATATGTGCTGTTCCTTTTCTAACTGGCTTAAATGGCTTTGTTGTTCCTTGTGGAAAAGTAATAACCCAGCCATCATTTAGCGATATTCCGATTTTTGATATATCACTCATTTTAACTTGTCGATTAATTTTTTCACCCTTAGATCGCCAAGTTCTTTCAATTGACACAGAGCCTGCATAAGCCATTATTCTGGGTAATAATCCGGATTTCATAGTTTCTTTGGCAGCAATAAAATAGATATTAAGTTTTGGGTTCCAAAGGTATCCTACGTTTTTAATTGAATTTAATCTGCCACTTAAGCTTGCATTAAAGACGTGAAACATAGCGACAACATCAGCAAAATAAGTTTGATGATTGGAAATAAATAACACATTTTTATCAGGAAGATTTTTTATTATTTCAGAACCTTCAATATAGAGTTCATTAAAACCACGATATCTTCGATGGGTCATAAAACCCAAATAGCGAATCAACCACTTTTTAAGGATTAGATAATGACCTAAAGGGTTTTTTTTAAACATCTAATAATTATAATAAATTGGGGTAAATGTAAAGATTATTTAAAGTGTACTCCCTAAAATCATTTTAAATTCGGAAAGAATCATAGCTGTTGCACCCCAAATAATATGATTTTTATAGCAATAACAGGGAACACTAAGTCCTTTAAACTCACCCTTATTTAATACGCTTTGTTTAACCTTTAGCCGAATAAGCTCATTTAGTGAAATTTCGATTTGAAAATCAACTTCTCTAGGATCTGGATTAAAAAGTGGAGAATTTGAATCTATAATCACAAAAGGAGTTACTAAAAAATTACTAGGAGGAATATAGACTGGACTTAAAGAAGATAAAGCTTTTGTGTGTTTTAGAAAAATACCTAACTCCTCATTACATTCCCTTAGAGCTGTTCCAAATAAAGATTTGTCTAATTTTTTCGGCTTTCCACCAGGAAGACATATTTGACCTGAATGGTGACCTACATAAGAAGTTCTTTTGATTAAGGACAAATACATTATTTTTTTCTTAGGATAACAGTAGATTAATACTGCTGAACTTTTAGCGTCATTGAACTCATAAAGGTTTTTATCTAAAATTTTTAAGCGATGAGATGGAACTGTTTCAATATGGGCTATTCTTCCTGGTAATGTTAAATCCTTTACTTTTGAAAAGGATTTAACTAAAGTTTCATATTTCATGATTAAAACAAAATTAGGCATATTTATATTAACTAGTTTAACTAGTTTAAGTCAATGTAAAACACAAAATAAAGAAATACAAACAGAGAGAAAGAAAATTAAGTCTGAAGTAATCATTGAAAATCAAGTATCAAAATTAGAAAAACAAAATAAACAAGGGAAAAATATTGTTGTTTTAAATGATGATAATGCAATACCATTTTTTCATAAATATGAAAAGGAAAATCCTGAAAATAAAATTAGAATATCTACCAGATTTGGAGATATTGACATTAAATTATATAAAAATACTCCTTATCACAGAGCTAATTTTATCTACTTAACAAAAAATAAATATTTTAATGGGACTACTTTTCATAGAGTAGTCCCTGATTTTGTTATTCAGGGAGGCAACTCTGATCGAAATGAAACAGCAAAAAAAAGAAGACTTATAGGTAAATATTTGCTTCCTCCAGACACTAGAAAAGGTTTCAAACACCACAGAGGTGCTATCTCAATGCCAAGTAGTGAAATTGAAAATCCACATAAATTAGCCTCTCCTTTTGAATTTTTCATTGTTAAGCAAAGTCCTGGTGCATATCATCTAGATGGGTCTTACACTGTTTTTGGTAAAGTAATAAATGGAATGAATATAGTAGATGAAATAAATAAACAAAAAATTGACAATAGAGATATGCCATTGACCAATATTTATATGGAGATCTCTATAATTGAATAAATTTATCTTTTAAAACTGAACTCAAAAGATCTTAAAAAATTCTCTTATCTGACTTGCTATAAGTATTTCTTATTATATTTGAATATATAATAGATAAAAATGACTTTAACTCAATTACAATATACCTTAGCCGTTGCAAAAGAGGGTAATTTTACGCTAGCTGCAGAGAAATGTTTTGTGACACAACCCACATTGAGTATGCAGGTTCAAAAGCTTGAGAAAGAACTTGGGGTAAAGCTTTTCAACCGAAACACAAAACCCATAGCCCTAACTGCAATTGGAGAAAAAATTTTAATGCAGGCTAAAATAATAGTTCAAGAATCAGATAGAATGAAAGATATTATTTCTGTCGAAAAAGGAGTTGTAGGTGGAGATTTTCGTTTAGGAATTATTCCAACTATTATGCCTACTCTATTGCCCTTATTCTTGAATACATTCATTAAAAAATTTCCTAAAGTAAATTTAAAAATAGAAGAACTTAATACGGTATTAATAGCTGAAAAACTTCTTAGCAACAAACTAGATGCTGGAATAGCAGCAACACCACTTGAAAATGAAAAAATAATTGAAAAACCACTATACTATGAACCATTCGTAGGTTATATTCCTATATCACATCCCTTATCAAAGATTAAAAAAATAGAAATTGAAGACCTTGAAAAGATGGATGTATTAGTTTTAGAAGATGGACATTGTTTTAGAAAACACATTCTCAATCTTTGTCAAACCAATGAGACTTCAAAATCTTTCGATTTAAAAAGTGGGAGTTTTGAAACTCTAGTGCATTTAGCTAACGAAGGAATGGGTATGACTCTACTTCCATATCTCCAAACACTTAACTTAACAGATGTAAACAAAAAAAACTTAAAATACTTTAATAAACCAGAACCTGCTCGTGAAATAAGTATTATTTATTCTAAAAATCAACTTAAACTACCAGTAATTGATGCACTATCAGAAACTATTGAAGGTATAGTGCGTGGGGCTATTAAATTTGAAAATATTCAAATAATTTCTCCAAAATAGTTTGTTAAAACAGGCCTTAGATGAGTATTTTTTTTTACAAAAAACTTAACCCAAGTATCTAGTTTAATAAAATCTTCTTTACTTAAATCAACATTTGCTTTATTTAATTCTTTTTTAAAAAGAAGAGGTTCAAAACTTACTTTCTTAAGAATCAATCGATAATAATTTAATTTTTTAGACATAAGAGTTAGTTTTTAATAAGTCTAATTTAACATCTTTTACAGTTCGCAAGTGTTGTAGAAAAGTTAAAATATTATAAGTACATATCATAGTTGTATTTTTTAAAAATATAAATGGAATGCATAGTAATTGTTTTATAAAAATAGAAAACACGTCTGTACAGATATATAAAGAAATTTTATGGTTTAACAATAATGCCCATATTATCAGAAAAAGCGAAACCTTAAAAGATTTAATACACAATCAGGTGCTCCTTAACTTTTAAGTAAAAAGTGGAGGTGTAAAAAATAAACTTTCAGAATCGTTTACAGGAACTGATCACCTTTTATATACGCATCAATCACTGCTTGCCAACCTAACTTATCAGGGCGACTGTTGCCATATTCCATGCCTAAAGTCCCATCAAAACCCTCTAGAGTGAATGTATTTAAAAATATACAATCTCGTCCTAACATTGTTTTATAATTGGTATTAAATGTTAAATAGAATTTTATAAGATGGTGAATTTACTGATTTACGAATCTCGTAAGCCTAAGGACTTTCGGATAGAAGTAATCCTGGATGATTTCTGAAATTTAAAGGCTCTAAAATCATAATGATTCGATGGGGTTCCAAAAGGGCAGCATTCACAGAAAGTGGAGTGAATTTTGAATTTGACAGCATCAGATTAAGAGTCATTAAGGGATTTGACAATGAAAATTGTTAGACTAGCAATTCGCTATACCTGAATATTAAAAAAAGTAAAAACAAATTATTATATATTGATTTAATATATATAAATTTTAATGTTGATTGTTATGGTAATGCTACGGGGGGAATTGATTTAAGCATTACTGAAGGGTCTGCACCATTTTCTTTTGTTTGGTCAAACGGTGCTAATTCTGAAGATTTAAGTAATTTATTTGGAGATTCAATTTATTCTTGTATTATAACTGATAGTGCTTTTTGTTCATTAGATACTAGTTTTTATATTAGTCAGCCAACAATTTTAGAAGTAACAGAAAATTTATTAAACGTTAGTTGTTTTGATGGCAATGACGGAAATATAAGTCTAAATATATTTGGTGGTACTTTTCCATATTTTATTAATTGGACTAGTACTGATACTTTTAATCTTTCTGCTGGATTTTATTCTTATGAAATTTCAGACTCAAATGGTTGTATAATTATAGATTCAGTTTTGATTACACAGCCAGACCCAATACTTTTTAATGTTAATGCATTAAATGTTAGCTGTTTTGGTGAATCAACAGGGTCTCTTGAAATTAGTGTTTTAATCGGATCTGGAGTATTTCCATAT
>CAJWAE010000026.1 GCA_913020075.1 uncultured Flavobacteriaceae bacterium | reverse complement strand
AACATGTTTTCGAAAATATGCTTGAAAACATAATTAAGTCTTGGAGTGATTTTATATGTATAAACCAGAAGCATCTAATGAATTTCTTTGCATGCAAAGCTAAAGTAACCTTTTTTCTAAAACAATTAGATTATCTAAAAGAGTCTGATTTAAGTCTTTAATTTATGCCAATCCAATTTCCCCAAAATTTGGTTGAAATAATCTTGTTTAAACAAAACTCTTTAAGTAGAAAAAATCAGTATTAACATTTAATGAATTATGATTAAATGCTCTTTGAACATCTAATAAATTAATAGAAATTATGTTTTTAATTCTTAAAGCTTCTAGATTAAAACACACAATAGTTTCATGAGCATGATTAAGATTATTAATATATATTTTTAAAAAAAACTATATCAAGAATACTAAAAATATGCAATACTAATCTAAAAATAACATTATATGATGAAAAAAATACAGCTATTGCATTTGTAGTTGCTTTGCCTTTAATTGAAGCATGAGCAAAATTTTAAAAAAAAACTAAATTTCATTATACATCAATTCAAGTCGTTTTTTCAGCTCCCTTAAAACTTAGGATTGCTTCATGAAAATCAGAAGCATTAATACCCATCAATTGTGAAATCCACTTAGCTCCTGCAAAATTCATTAAATTGTGCCGACCAAAAACAAAAAGAGGAAGACTTCCTTCGGAAGTATCTAAAAAAGTAATTCCATTTTCTATATGATGTCTAGGTGTTTTGTATGATATTTTCTTAATAGGATGAACTGATGATTCAACTAGTTTTTTTAAGAATAAATCTTCTTCATTGTATATTAAAACTCCACCTTCTTGTATTGAGAAAATAAATTTTTCAAATTGATTAACATAATTTTCAAAAGTGGGAAACACGTTTATATGATCCCAAGCAATACCGCTTATTAAAGCAATCTCAGGAAGGTACCAGAGAAATTTTGATACACGGTCAATGGCAGAGGAAAAACATTCATCTCCTTCCAAAAGCATGAAATCGTTATTATTATTAATTGAAAGAGTCTCTTTTATAGATGGAATAGGTGAACCTAACATAAAATCAGCAGTAACCTGATGATAGTTTAATACATGTAAAATCATAGCTGTAATTGTAGTCTTACCATAACTCCCTGCAATAACTATACGGGTTTTATCTTGACAAATTGAAGCTAAAAATTCTGAATAAGATTGAATTTTTAACTTCAATTCTTGAGCGCGAATAAGCTCCGGATTGTTTAATTTTACATGCATATCAAGAATAACTATGTCTAAAGTGTTATTTATTTTTTCACGATACCATCCTAACTTTTTAGGTAATAAACCCTCATTTTCTGATTTGGTTCCTAAAGGATCAAAAATCACATCATCACTACCTGTAATTTCATGACCGTTTTTTT
The DNA here is from genome assembly GCA_913020075.1 of uncultured Flavobacteriaceae bacterium. Taxonomy (GTDB): domain Bacteria; phylum Bacteroidota; class Bacteroidia; order Flavobacteriales; family Flavobacteriaceae; genus MS024-2A. The sequence goes on along the minus strand of CAJWAE010000026.1, from coordinate 19,424 downwards.
TCATAGCTGATGCTAAGCTTTGCATATTACTTCCTCCTATTGCAATAAAATGAATTCGCATCATAAGTTTAATTTTTCCTTAAGTTCAATAGCCTCAAGGAATTTAGGCTGTAATAATAAAGCCTTTAATATAAAATTTTTGCTTGCTTCACTTCCTTTCAAAACACTCGCTATTCTAGCCTGCTGATAAAAAACCCAGGCTTCGGGTATTGTGTCTTTCATTTCGTATGTAGATGCAAAATAATCTAAAGCACATTCAGCTAAATCATTTTCTAACTTATAATCGGCAGCAATTCTACCTAAATCATATCCTAAATCTCTTCTTGAACTTTTTAAATATTCGCGAAAAAAAAAGCAACTCAAAAATGTCGTTTTAATTTCACGAAAAACATCTTTATACATAAGAGCAGCTTGATCAGGCTGTTTTATTTTTTCATATATCTCAGCCTCAGCAATCAAACCCTCAACAATATTTAAATTTTTAATTTTTCTTACATACTTAAGAGCAATTTCAATATCTCCTCCCAAGAAACCTGGTAAAGAGGCATAAACATCTACTTGAGCTTTTAATACATTGAGGTTTCTCGGATCTATTTCAAAGCTTTTCAGAAAGGATAGTTTCATAAGCTTAACATAGCTAAAGGATGAAAAAGGAGAAACTTTAAGTGCTCGAAACCCTGCAGCTGCTCCTAAAATAAAATAGTGAGATGCTGACGGATCTTGAAGAATTAGTTCTTGCTGAAATTCAATAACAGTTTCCCAATCTTTATAAATAAAGGCTAAATCTGTGATATGGTTTAAAATAACTAAGTCTTTATTAATCTCATAATTCACTTTTAGTTTTAATATTTTAATTTGATATTGTTGATCTTTTTCAAACGGGAAGCTTGCTATAGGAGTTGGATCTTGTGCAAAAGATTTAATACAAACTAAAAAAATGATTAAAACTAAAGAACCTCTAAACATGTTTTATTCATTTAAGACTTTCCAAAGTTCATCCTTAAGTTCTATTAAATTAAATTGTGTTGCACTTGATATAATTAAATGAGGAGTGTTCTTAAAAATAGAACTCATTTCTATTCTATACTCCTCTTTCAATTCATCATCTAATAAGTCCGCTTTAGATAAAATAACCATATAATTTTTATCTAATAATTCAGGATTATATTTTACTAATTCATTTTTAAGTATACCAAATTCTGATTTTAAATTTTTTGTATCAGCCGGAATTAAAAACAATAAAATCGAATTACGTTCAATATGACGTAAAAAATAATGCCCCAAACCTTTTCCTTCAGCTGCACCCTCAATAATTCCAGGAATATCTGCAATCACAAAAGACTGAAAATCACGATATTGTACAATGCCTAAATTAGGCTTTAAGGTTGTGAATTCATAATCCGCAATTTTTGGTTTAGCAGAAGTTAATGCTCCCAAAAGAGTAGATTTACCTGCATTTGGAAAACCAACTAATCCCACATCTGCTAATACTTTTAACTCTAAAGTAATTTGAATTATTGAACCTTCAATTCCAGGCTGAGCATATCTAGGCGTTTGTCTGGTAGGAGATTTAAAATGCCAGTTCCCTCTACCTCCAAGGCCTCCTTTAATAATAATTTGTTCTTGGTTTTCTTCAGTAATTTCAAAAAGAATAGCATTTGTTTCCGTGTCACGAACAACGGTTCCAAGAGGAACATCAACATAAATATCTTCTCCTTGTGCTCCACTACTTCTATTCTTACTGCCATCACCACCATGTCCAGCAGAAAAATGTTTTTTGAACTTAAAAGTATAAAGTGTCCAGAATTGTTTATTTGCTCTTATAATAACGTGGCCCCCTCGACCACCATCACCTCCATCTGGTCCTCCTTTAGTGATAAACTTTTCCCTGTGTAAATGAATAGAACCTTTACCTCCATTACCAGAACTTACAAAAAGCTTAACATAATCAACGAAATTTCCTTCTGTCATAATCTATTGTAAACTGTCAATTAGTAATTTCAATCGAAAGGTGATTTCTTCGACAGTGCCTATACCGTCGATACTATGAAATTTTCTTTGAGCATCGTAATAACTTTTTAGAGGTGCGGTTTTTTGGTTGTACTCGTCAAATCGATTGCGTATTTTAGTTTCATCCTGATCGTCTATTCTTCCACTAGTTTCTCCTCGCATTAAAAGGCGCTTAACCAAAACATCATCATCGGCTTCTAAAGCAATAGTGGCTTTAATGCTCATTTCTTTTTTTAGTAAAAAATTATCCAAAGATTTAGCTTGTGATTTTGTTCTTGGAAATCCATCAAATATAAATCCGTTTACTTGATGATTTTGATCAACTTCAGTTTCTAATAAATCAATTGTTACCTTATCCGGAACCAAATCACCCTTATCCATATAGGACTTTGCTAATTTACCAAGAGTTGTCTCGTTTTTTATGTTTTTACGAAATAGATCTCCAGTCGAAATATGCACTAGATTGAAGTTGGTTTTTAAAAACATTGCTTGAGTACCTTTTCCCGCGCCTGGCTTTCCAAACAAAACTATATTAATCATTGTTTTAAAAAAATTTTTACAAATATATCCATTTTAAACGGCTTTTTTAGATTCCAAAAAACTTATGCGTATTTTTACAAAAAGTATATAATGGGGAGTTTTTCAAACAAACATAAAATTGGAATTTTAGGGGGCGGGCAATTAGGTAAAATGCTCTTAACTATTACTCAAAAATGGGATATATACACAAAAGTAATGGATCCTAGTTTATTAGCTCCTGCAAGAATAGCTTGCAATATTTTTATTCAAGGTGATTTGATGGATTATGATTCTGTCATTGAATTTGGAAAAGATGTTGATATTCTTACAATTGAGATTGAAAATGTGAACACAGAAGCATTAGCCTTTCTTGAAATGCAGGGTGTAAAAGTATATCCTCAATCATCAGTTTTAAAAACCATTCAGAATAAATGTCGTCAAAAAGAATTTTACAAAAAAAATTTCATACCAACCGCAACTTTTTGTTTATTTAAAACTAAGGCAGCTTTAATAGATGCTCTAGCTTGCAGAAAGATATCTTTTCCATTTGTTTGGAAATCTGAATCGATGGGTTATGACGGTTTCGGGGTCAAAATTATTAATTCTAATAAAGATCTTAAAGGAGTGAATGAGGGAGCATGTATGGCCGAAGATTTAGTGAATATTGATAAAGAGATCGGTGTAATCATATGTCGAAGTCCAAAGGGAGAAACAGTATGCTATCCTTGTGTTGAAATGGAATTTCATCCTACTGCTAATCAAGTTGAATATGTTCTAAGTCCAGCTCGAATTTCTCCTGAAATAAGTGAAAAAGCTAAAGAAATTGCACTAAAAGTATCAGATGCATTTCAGCATGTAGGCATTCTTGCTGTTGAAATATTTTTAACTTCTGAAGGTGAGCTATTGATAAACGAAGTTGCACCACGACCACATAATAGTGGACATTACAGCATTGAAGCTTCTTATACCTCACAATTTGAACAACATATTCGTTCCATTTTAGACTTACCACTCGGTAACACTCAAAATAAATTAGCTGGAGTTATGGTAAACCTTGTAGGTAAAGAAGGTCATACTGGACCAGTAAATTATAAAAATATTGAACATATTCTCGCTTTCGAGGGAGTAAATCCACATATTTACGGTAAAAAAGAAACACGTCCATTTCGTAAGATGGGGCATATAACTATTGTTAATAAAGACTTAGCGTTGGCTCGAAAAACAGCAGAACAAGTAAAAAAAACTATTGAAGTAATATCTGAATAATATGGCACAAGTTGGAATTATTATGGGAAGTCAATCTGACCTACCAATCATGGAAGAGGCAATAGAAATCCTAAAAGAATTTAATATTTCATATGAGGTAGATATAGTATCTGCACATCGAACTCCAGAAAAAATGATGGCCTATGGATCTGAAGCACATACAAGAGGACTAAAAGTAATTATTGCGGGTGCAGGAGGTGCTGCACATTTACCAGGAATGATAGCTTCTATAAGCCCTCTCCCTGTAGTTGGAGTTCCAATTAAGTCAAGTAATTCAATTGATGGGTGGGACTCCATTTTGTCTATTTTACAAATGCCGGGAGGAGTTCCGGTAGCAACAGTTGCGCTTAATGGAGCAAAGAATGCAGGGATTCTTGCAGCACAAATCATTGGAAGCCACAATGAAAATATTCAAAATCAAGTTGTTTCCTTCAAAGAAAATTTAAGGGAAATAGTAATAAAAAGTAGTGAAAATTTAAAAAAATAAAACCATTGAGCAATCCACTTTTAATCGAATTCAGAACTTCATTTGAATCTGCCCCTTTTTCAAACATAAAACCAGAGCACTTTATACCAGCTATCAAAAAAACTATCTCAATAGCTTTAAATGAGATTGATGCCATTACAAAGCAAGAAGAAATCCCCTCTTTTAAAAATTCTCTTGAATCACTAGAATATTGCGGAAAATTAATTGGAAGAAATAGTTCTTTACTCTTTAATTTAAATAGCGCGGAAACAAGTCATGATTTACAGAAAATTACTCAAGAAGCTGCTCCCCTTTTAACTCAATTTCAAAATGACATTAGATTAAATCATTCTCTCTTTGAGCGAATCAAGTATGTCTATGAAAATGAAGATAAAAGCTTACTTACTGCAGAACAAATAACACTTTTACAAAAAGAATACAAAGGATTTATAAGAAATGGAGCTTTATTAAATATTGATAAAAAAAATAAATTGCGCGAGCTGGACACTCAACTTGCTCAATTGAGCTTAACTTTTGGAGAACATGTATTAAAAGATACTCAAGCCTACTTTCTTCAAATTGAAAATGAAGGAGATTTAAAAGGCCTCCCTGACGCAGTTATAGAAATGGCGAAAACAATTGCTTCAGAAAAAAAAATAAAAGGCTGGGTATTCACACTAGATCACCCGAGTTATGTTCCTTTCATGACATATACAGAAAATAGAGAGCTACGAAAAGAAATGAGTATAGCTTTTGGAAAAAGAGGATTTCAAAATAACGATCAAAATAATACAATAATCATTTTAAAGATTATTAAATTAAGGCAAGAACGAGCTCAACTTCTCGGCTATCAATCCCATGCTGAATTTGTTTTAGAAGAACGTATGGCTCAATCTGTGGAAAATGTTAAAGATTTTTTAGATAAACTTTCTTTAAAAGCTCACCCAGCAGCACAGAAAGAATGGAATATTATGAGTGATTTTGCTTCTAAACACCTCAATATTAATAGCTTAAAAAAATGGGATACTGCTTTTGTCGCTGAAAAATTAAAACAAGCTACGTTAGATTTAAATGAACAAGAGCTTAAACCTTATTTTCCTTTACAAAAAGTATTAAATGGTTTATTTAAAATTGTACAAAAACTTTACGGAATTACACTACATAAAAATTTAGATATAGATACTTATCACGATGAAGTAGAAGTTTATGAGGTTCATAAAGAAGGAAAGTTTTATGCATTATTATATACAGACTTTTTCCCGCGATCTGGAAAACAAAGTGGAGCATGGATGACAAGCTATCGATCGCAAAAAATAAATCAACGACCACATATTTCAATTGTTTGTAATTTTTCAAGACCTTCAAAAAAACAAACTTCCTTACTTACTTTTCAAGAAGTAACAACTTTGTTTCATGAATTTGGTCATGCCCTTCATGGAATGCTCGCAAACACAACTTATAGTGGTTTAAGCGGAACTTCTGTTTACTGGGATTTTGTAGAACTTCCTAGTCAAATTATGGAAAATTGGTGCTATCAACCAGAGGCTCTTGCAATTTTTGCAAAACATTTTGAAACAGATGAAATCATTCCATCTTCTTTTATTGAAAAAATAAAAAAAGCAGCTCATTTTCAACAAGGCCTTCAAACCCTGCGTCAATTAAGCTTTGGCTATTTAGACCTTTCCTATCATAACAAAGATGCATCAAAAATTAAGGATGTAAAAGAACATGAAAAAAATCAAATTAATTCTTTACAATTCACAAAAGATACCTCTGAAAATTGTATGAGTACAGCATTTTCACATATTTTTCAAGGTGGATATGCTGCTGGATATTACAGCTATAAATGGGCTGAAGTACTTGATGCAGACGCGTTTGAATTGTTTTTAGAAAAAGGGATTTTTGATAAAAAAACATCACATTCTTTTTTAGAAAATATTCTTTCAAAAGGAGGAACAGAACACCCTATGAAATTATACAAACGCTTCCGTGGAAAAAAACCTGAACCAAATGCACTTTTACGAAGGGCAGGATTAACTTAATCTTTGAGTGATTTAATCACCTAAATCTTAACTAAAAATTACCAAGTGCGATAACCGCCTTTGAGATCATAAATTTTTTCAAATCCTAAAGACCTCATCACTTTAGCAGCTTTAGCACTTCTTCCACCAACTGCGCAATAAACCAAAATTGTTTGATTCTTATCCATTTCACAGAGTAATTGTTTAAAATTAGGTGAGTTTATGTCAATATTTATTGCGTTTTCTATATGTCCCTGGCTAAACTCTGATGGAGTTCTGACATCAATTAACTCGTGGTTTTGTTTTATCAAAATTTGAAAATCTACTTTTTCAACAACCTCTATTTGAGATGACTGACGAGTGCATGCAACAAATAAAAAAAATAATACTTTTTTCATTCTAAATTTTTTTTAAAAGTAGGTAATTAAATAAAGACTCAAACACCAAATTATAGGAATCCCCTCTACATAAAATGCTGTATAATAATACGATTTTTTGGTGCTACTCCAATATAACATAAAAGCAAGTATCAAAAAACTAAAACCTGTTGATATGATCCAAGGTATTTGATTATAGAACTGAAAAAAAGTAAAAAGAAATCCAATAATAAGTAAAAGATATCCTATTTTTTTTGTGGTAGAAATTCCAAATTTTTGAGGAATGGTACTCAATCTCAGGTCATCAGACAGAAGATCTCTTATTTCAAAAGGAAGTATAGCAACAAAAACAAAAATACCTTGAATGAAAGTCAATTTTAAAAAGAGTGTCGGTTGAAAAATACTATTTGAAGCTAAAGGAACACCAACCGAAAGAAATAACCAGCTCAAAACCACTAAATAAATCTTCCAACCTTTCTTATTTCTCCAATTGGAGGATTTATTAAAAATAGGAATACCATAAAAAATTACTAATGTAGCACCCAATAAGACAAAAATTTGAGCCAATAAACTAAGATAAAAATAAAGGAGGAAACTTGTTAAACCTGCAGATACAGAAAGTAAGCTTATCGAGATTGGGATTTTTTTTCTTTTTCCTTCAATAACCAAAGGAAAAAATTTAATAAAATTATATACAAAAAGTGTACTAAAAAAGATAAATATTAACACCTTTTTAGAAACATCCAAGAGACCAACATTTAATGTTATTAGACTCAAGGAAACTACAGCCAAAGCCACGTGAATACTTGACTTAATATAAAACTTAAATAAAACAATAAGCGGTTTAAACACATGTAAAGATCTAAATTTTAAGGCTCATTAAATATGTTATTTTATAAAAAAAAAAAAACTACTTTAAAAGCGCTAAATAAAACACCTTATAAACCCTATTTTTGTTAAAATTACTTTTGATTATGAAAACTGATGCATTTGTTGAGAGACACGTTGGCCCTAATGAGGAAGAAATTAATAAAATGTTATCAAAAATTGGTGCTAATTCAATAGAACAATTACTTGAAGAAACAATACCCAATGCTATACGATTAAACCAACCTTTAAATCTTCCTGAAGGAATTAGTGAATATGCATTTTCAAAATCTCTTCATAAGTTAAGTTTAGAAAACAAACTTTTTGACACCTACATAGGATTAGGCTATCATGCTACTATAACCCCTGCAGTTATTCAACGTAATATTTTAGAAAATCCCGGCTGGTATACTGCCTATACTCCCTATCAAGCCGAAATTGCTCAAGGAAGGCTTGATGCATTGTTCAACTTTCAAACTATGATATGTGATTTGACAGGTATGGAGCTTGCTAACGCTTCCTTGCTTGATGAAAGCACAGCAGCAGCAGAGGCTATGACTATGCTTTTTGATTGTCGAACAAGAGATCAGAAAAAAAATGAAGTCACTCAATTCTTTGTAGATGAAAATATTCTTCCTCAAACGCTATCCCTTCTTAAAACACGCTCTAATCCTTTAAGGATTGAATTAATCATAGGTGACCCCAAAACGCACGAATATTCAGAATCTTTTTTTGGTGCATTTTTTCAATATCCTGGTAAACACGGGGCTATTCCTGATTTAAAAAAATGGATTAAAAATGCACAAGAATCTAAAATCTCTACCGTAGTAGCAGCTGATATTATGAGTTTAGTTGTTTTAGAAGCGCCAGGAAATTATGGTGCTGACGTAGTTGTGGGTACAACCCAACGCTTTGGAATACCACTTGGCTATGGTGGTCCACACGCAGCTTATTTCGCAACAAGACAAAATTATAAAAGAAATATTCCTGGACGCATCATTGGTCAAACTCGAGATTTGAATGATAATCCTGCACTACGCATGGCATTACAAACACGTGAACAACATATAAAAAGAGATCGTGCGACATCAAATATTTGTACCGCTCAAGTACTTCTAGCAGTTATGGCAGGAATGTATGCAGTATATCATGGCCCCAAAGGGTTGAAGTATATTGCTTCTGGAATTCACAAAAAAGCAGTGGCCCTAAGCCAAAAATTAGAGGCTTTAGGTATAGAACAAAAAAATGAATTCTTTTTTGATACGCTACATTTAAAAGTAGATACAAAAGTTATTAAAAAGTTAGCAGAATCAAAAGAGATTAATTTCTATTATCCTGATTCTTGTAGTGCTTGCATCTCCATTAACGAAACTTCAAACGAAGAAGATCTTGAAAAAATTATTGCTGTTTTTTCTATCTATTCTATTAAGAAATTAGGGGAAATAAGTAAAATTTTTAAACATACATACCTTCCAATAACTAGTCAAAGAAAAAGTGATTTTTTAACACATCCTGTATTTAATAGTTATCACTCTGAAACAGCTCTAATGAGGTATATTAAATCATTAGAACGAAAAGATTTGGCTTTAAATCACTCCATGATTGCTTTAGGATCATGCACAATGAAATTAAATGCTGCAGTAGAAATGCTTCCCTTAAGTCAGCCTAATTGGGGAAATATTCATCCCTTTGTTCCATTAAATCAAGCTTCTGGATATCAAAAAATGCTTTCCCATCTTACAGAACAGCTTAATGAAATTACTGGTTTTTCAGCAACATCATTACAACCCAACTCGGGAGCTCAAGGAGAGTATGCTGGTCTAATGGTAATTAGAGCTTATCATGAATCTAGAAACGAATTCAAACGTGACATTTGCCTTATTCCTGCATCAGCTCATGGAACTAATCCTGCATCAGCAGTAATGGCAGGAATGAAAGTTATTGTAACAGGAACGGATAAACACGGAAACATTGACTGGGACGATATTTATGAAAAAGCAATATTGCATAAGAATAATTTATCAGCCTTGATGATTACCTACCCCAGTACACACGGTGTATTTGAAAGTAAAATAAAAGATATTACCAAATTGATTCACGACTGTGGTGGACAAGTTTACATGGATGGTGCAAATATGAATGCTCAAGTCGGTCTTACCAGCCCAGGAGCAATTGGAGCAGATGTTTGTCATCTTAATCTTCACAAAACTTTTGCTATTCCGCATGGTGGAGGTGGTCCTGGAGTAGGACCAATATGTGTTGTGGAACATCTAGCCCCCTTTTTGCCAGGAAACCCTATTTTAAAAACAGGTGGAGAGAAAGCAATTACCTCCATTTCAGGAGCTCCATTTGGCTCAGCTCTAGCTTGTCTAATTTCCTATGGTTACATCAAAATGTTGGGAGGTCCTGGATTAAGGAGATCGACAGAAATTGCTATTCTTAATGCAAATTACATCCAAAAAAGATTAGAAGGTGCTTTTGACATCCTCTATATGGGTCTCAAAGGAAGGGCAGCTCATGAGCTCATTATTGATTGTCGTCCCTTTAAAGAAATGAATATTGAAGTTGTTGATATAGCTAAACGGTTAATAGATTACGGATTTCATGCTCCAACAGTTTCATTTCCAGTTCCTGGAACTATGATGATAGAACCTACAGAAAGTGAAAATTTAGTAGAAATAGATCGTTTTTGTGATGCAATGATTTCGATACGTTTGGAGATTTCTTCTAAAAATAAAAATGATCACACTCTTTTAAAGAATGCGCCTCACACTTTAGCAATGATAACCTCTGACGAATGGAATTTTCCTTATAGTAGACAAAAAGCTGCTTTTCCTCTAGAATTTGTTCGTGAAAATAAATTTTGGCCAGCTGTAAGAAGAGTTGATGAAGCCTATGGAGATCGTAATTTAATTTGTAGCTGTCTTCCTATGGAATCTTATTTAGATGATTAATTAAATCAATAATTTTTCGTTTGAGTATCGTAGCATTTTAGCAAAATATAGATATTAACACCTTAAAAGAATATCTTTGATTTTCATTATGAATATAAAAATTACAGGCACAGGGAGTAGTATTCCAGAACAGGTCAAAATAAATAATGATTTTATCAATAATTCATTTTTTGATTCTGACGGAAGAAAAATAAAAAACTCTAACATCGAAGTTATTGAAAAGTTCAAAGCCATCACAGGCATTGAGCAAAGACGTTACGTTAATGACGACCAAACTGTCACTAATATTGCTGTAGATGCTGCTAAAACTGCAATTAGTGATGCTGAATTGGATCAAGAAACTTTAGATTATATAATAGTAGCTCATAATGTGGGTGATATTGCCTCAAACTCTAACCAAGTGAATACTTTACCATGTTTGGCTGCAAAAATAAAGGCAGAATTGAATATTAAAAACCCTAATTGTGTGGCTTATGATATTCTTTTTGGTTGTCCTGGATGGGTTGAAGGAGTAATTCAAGCGAAAGCCTTTATAAAAGCTGGTATGGCTAAAAAATGTTTAGTTATAGGAGCTGATACGCTTTCACGTGTTTTGGATCAAAGCGATAGAGATTCAATGATATATGCTGACGGTGCTGGTGCAAGCATCGTTGAGTTTAGCCGGGATGAGGGTGGAATTCTTTCGCATAGTTCAGCAACTTATACTTTTGAAGGAGAGGCTGAATATATCTTTTATGGTACAGCAAATAATATAGATAAAGGTGCTAAATATATTAAAATGCAGGGGAGAAAAGTTTATGAATTTGCTCTTAGCAAAGTTCCTTTAGCTATTCAGGGTTGTCTTGAAAAATCAGGAGAGTCCATTGATAGTGTTAAAAAAATATTTATTCATCAAGCAAATCTGAAAATGGATGAAGCTATTGTGAAACGTTTTTATCATTTGTATAAAAAATCAATGCCTAAAGAAATATTACCAATGAATATTCAAGAATATGGGAATAGCTCTGTAGCTTCAGTTCCAACTCTTTATGACTTAGTTTTAAAGAAAAACTATGATGGCCATAATTTAAATAAAGGAGATGTAATAATTTTTGCCTCTGTAGGTGCAGGGATGAACATTAACTCAATAACCTATAAGATATGACTATAAATTGTGAAAAATTCACAAATACATAAATCAGCTTTTTAGTTAAAATTCTTACATTTGAAAGAGTATGAAAATACTAAAACATATTGGTAAGTACTTTCTAATGATTCAAAGTGTATTTGGAAAATTTACTAAATGGAAAATACTTAAACAATTAATATTAAAGGATGTAGATACTTTAATTATTGGATCTATGGGTATAGTATCTTTTATTTCATTTTTTGTTGGAGGAGTCGTTTCCATTCAAACAGCTTTAAATTTAGAAAATCCATTACTCCCAAAGAATCTAATTGGATTTGCTACCCGTCAATCTGTTATTCTAGAATTTGCACCTACTTTCATCTCAATTATTATGGCTGGAAAAGTAGGATCCTACATTACCTCAAGCATAGGCACTATGCGTGTTACAGAACAAATAGATGCTCTAGAAATTATGGGTATAAATACATATAATTATTTGATTTTTCCAAAAATAGTGTCACTTTCATTATATCCTCTTGTAATATGCGTTTCAATGTTCTTAGGAGTTTTTGGGGGATATATTGCCTGTGTTTATGGAGGTTTTTCAACTAGTGCAGATTTTATTGAAGGAGTTCAAATGGATTTTGTTCCTTTCCATGTAGGATACGCTTTTATTAAAACAATCTTTTTTGCATTTGCCCTTGCAACAATCCCATCATATCATGGATATTATATGACTGGAGGGGCTCTAGATGTAGGAAAAGCAAGTACAGTTTCTTTTGTATGGACTAGTGTTGTTATTATCCTATTAAATTATCTAATTACTCAATTATTATTAACATAGATGATTAAAGCAGATAACATCTCGAAATCGTTTGAAGGTATACCGATTTTAAATAAAATTTCAACTGTTTTCGAAAAGGGTAAAACTAACTTGATAATTGGACAAAGTGGATCTGGAAAAACTGTATTTCTGAAGTGTCTACTAGGGCTTTTAGAAACAGATTCGGGAAAAATTCTTTTTGAAAATAACCCACTAAAAAAAATGAATACAAAAGAGCGTTCTGTTCTAAGACAAGAAATGGGGATGGTATTTCAAGGAAGTGCTTTATTTGATTCTATGACGGTTGAAGAAAATATCATGTTCCCTATGCAAATGTTCACTAAAAAAAATGACGCAGAGATTCGAGAACAAGCTAATGTTGTTATAAAACGCGTGAATTTAATCAATGCCAACAATAAGTTGCCAGATGAAATTTCAGGTGGGATGAAAAAAAGAGTAGCCATTGCACGTGCAATTGTAATGAATCCTAAATACCTCTTTTGTGACGAACCAAATTCTGGCTTAGATCCTAAAACTGCGATTCTTATTGATAATTTGATACAGGAAATTACGGATGAATATAATATAACAACTGTCATTAACACTCACGACATGAATTCTGTAATGGAAATAGGAGAAAAAATTATCTTTTTACTAGAAGGTAAAAAAGCTTGGGAAGGAAATAAAGATGAAATTTTTAATACGGACAATGAAGCAGTTACTAATTTTGTTTATTCTTCTAATTTATTTAAAAAAGTTCGTGAAGTTTATTTAAAAAAATAATTTTATTCTGGAATAACTTCAGCATGAGGACTAAAAATATAAAATCTTCCTGTGGAAATTTCTTTACATTCGAAGCGTTTTGTTAGCTTTTTAATTTTTACAAACCTTCTGCCATTATAAATTTTAAAAAAATCTCCATTTTGCAATTCAAAAATATAGGCTGCCTTTTTTTTTGAATCATATGACTTTAAAGCCATTACCAAGTCAAAATCCCTATCAGTACTTGCCTTTGGGTTTTTCATGTGTTTTGCTAAAATAGAACAAATTGGATCTGGAAAAATTTCTAAATTCAAAAAGGGAAGAAGTGTTTCCCTGAATGCTGATTTCCATTCGAAACCATGAGGCTTGGCTTTTAATCCTGTAGTTATTGAGACTTTGTAATGGGCTATTTCATGAAGTAGAGTAATTAAAAAACGATATGGATTTAACGATTGATTAATCGTTATAGAGGATAAACCTTTTGAATTTATCCTGAAATCACCATGCTTAGTTTTACGGTCTTTAGTTATTTTAATTTCTACACTATTTTTTTTTAATAATTGCTCTAATTGTGAATAAGAAGATGGAGGCACAAAACCTATGAGAGATTCCATTTTTTTCAAACTTATGGTGTACTTGAAGAAACAGGAAGTATTTTTCCATTATAAAACCTCTGCCCTTCTAAAGCGAATTGAAGAATATAAGCCGCTATTTCATTGGCAGAAAGGGGAGCCTTAAAATCTGGAAATGCTTGCTCAAGCATTTCTGTTTGTATTGCCCCTAAAGCCAAGCCATTAAATGATGGCCCAGTTTCTTTATACTCTTCAGCCAATAATTCGGTTAGAATAGAAACTGCTCCTTTGCTACTACTATATGCAGAAAGCCCAGGAAATTTTGAGCTTCCATCTAACCCTCCCATACTTGTTATATTAACTACGTGACCCTTACGTTTTATATAGGGCAATAAAAAACGGGTTATTGAAGCTAAACCAAAAACATTAACTCTATAGACACTTTCAAAATCTTCGGTAGTTGTTTTTGCAAAAGATTGATTAATTAGTGTACCTGCATTATTCACCAATGCATCAATCACAATTCCTTGCTCTTCTATGTGTTTAGCAAATACATTAAGACTTTCATCACTTGTAATATCAAGGTTTACGGGAATTAGATTTTTAGAAACTGGAATTTTATCAGCGTTTCGAGAAAGTGCATAAACACGATGCTCTTTTAAACTTGCTAACTGAACCAATTCAAAACCAATTCCTCTACTCGCACCTGTTACAACAATGGTTTTTTTCATATAATTAAAAGATAAAGAAGGATATTTTACTAAAGTTTAACTTTTTTTCACAAAACTATAGTTAAAGGGTTTTCAACAAAACCTCTTAATAATTGTAAAAACTGAGCACCTGTTGCTCCATCAATTACACGATGATCACACGCTAATGTTAACTTCATAGTATTTCCCACTAGGATAGCTCCATTTTTAACAACGGGCTTTTGAACTATTGCTCCGACGGATAAAATAGATCCATTAGGCTGATTAATAATAGATGTAAATTCTTGAATTCCAAACATTCCTAAGTTAGATATAGTAAAAGTACTTCCGTCCATTTCATCAGGTGTGAGTTTTTTATCACGAGCACGAAAAGCATAATCCTTTACGGAAGCTGCTATTTTCGGGAGACTTTGTTCATCTGTAAATTTCACTACAGGAACAACTAAGCCGTCTTCAACAGCAATAGCCACACCAATATGGACATGGTGATGCTGAGTAATCTGATTATCCTCCCATTTAGCATTTACTTGGGGGTATTGCTTTAAGGCCAAAGCTGAAGCCTTCAAAATAATATCATTAAAAGAGATTTTAGTCTCGGGCAAAGAATTGTATTGCTCTCTGAATGCAATTGCATTATCCATATTGAATTCTACTCCTAAATAATAATGAGGTGCAGAAAATTTAGATGTAGATAATCTTTTGGCAATTGTTTTACGCATTTGAGAGTTTGCAATAACCGTAACCGATTCCTTTCCTGTTGGAACAAAATTTTTAGATCCAACAATTGTTGTAAGCTGGAAATTGTCGATATCTCTTTTTATAATTCTACCACTCTCTCCTGATCCCTGAACATCATGTAAATTAATTCCTCTTTCGGAAGCTAATTTTTTAGCGAGGGGAGATGCAATAATTCGTTCATTTTTATTAGAGTTAGATATAGGGGGGACTGAAATAGAATTTGAATTCACTTCTGAAACTATTTCCTTCTTTGGAGCTGTTTCTTCTGAAACAACTACTTCAATAGATTCTGGAGCTGAAGGATCTGAACTCTTTCTATGAAAAGCAAGAGCAGCATCTATATCAATACCTTTTTTGCCTATTACTGCCAAAACACTATCGACTGGGGCAGATTCACCTTCTTTTAAACCAATATAAAGTAGAGTTCCTTGATAAAAGGATTCAAATTCCATTGTAGCCTTATCAGTTTCAATTTCGGCTAAAATATCTCCCTCTTTTATAGTGTCACCTACTTCTTTATTCCATTTAGCCACAGTCCCCTCTTCCATAGTATCACTTAATCGAGGCATGGTCACAACCTCTGTGCCTTCAGTCATAGATTTAGTATTACTTTCAACTGTATTAGGTTTATCGATTTGTAATTCGGAAGTTTCCTTTACTACTTCTGATTCCTCATTTTGAGCAGAAAGAAATGAAGAAATATCCTCTCCATTTTCTCCAATAATAGCTAAAAGTGTATCTACGGGAGCAGTTCCTCCTTCTTGAATTCCTATATGTAATAATTCTCCTTCGTTAAAAGATTCAAATTCCATAGTAGCTTTATCTGTTTCAATTTCAGCAAGAATATCACCTTCAATAATTTTATCACCTACTTTTTTAAACCATTTTGCAACAGTACCTTCTTCCATGGTGTCACTTAACCTTGGCATATTTATTATTTCAGCCATGCTCTAAAATTTGTGTTTTATAAATGGATAATTTTTTTCTTCGTATACGGCATCATACATTAGGCTTAAATCAGGATAAGGAGAAGATTCTGCGAATTTTTCACATTCTAAAACACCTTTCTTTACAGATTGATCAATTTTATCTAAATATTCTTGAGTTGCATATTTTTTGCTTAGTATTATGTCTTTCACTTGGGTAATAGGATCAATTTTCTTGTACTCTTGAACTTCGTCTTTGGTTCTGTATTGCTGAGCATCTGACATAGAATGACCTCTATAACGATAAGTTTTCATCTCTATAAATGAAGGGCCTCCTCCAGATCTAGCTAAACCAATTGCTTTATCCATTGTTTTAGCGACAGCTTCAGGGTCCATTCCGTCACAAGGCTCACAAGGCATATTATAGCCTAATCCTAATTTCCAAATGTCTTCATGAGAAGCTGTTCTTGCAACAGAAGTTCCCATTGCATAACCATTATTTTCAACTACAAATACAACTGGAAGTTGCCAGAGGGTAGCCAAATTTAACGTTTCATGAAGCGAACCTTGACGTGCTGCCCCATCTCCAAGAAAACAAAGTGTTACATTATCACGATCAAAATACTTATCACCAAAAGCCATTCCAGCACCTAAAGGAATTTGACCACCAACAATTCCATGTCCTCCATGAAATTTAAATTCTTTCGAGAAAATATGCATAGAGCCACCTAATCCTTGTGAAGTTCCAGTTGCCTTACCATATAATTCAGCCATAACTTTTTTGGGGTCGACCCCCATGCCAATGGGTTGCACATGATTTCTATAAGCAGTAATCATACGATCTTTACCCAATTCCATTGCATGAAGTGATCCGGCTAAAACAGCTTCTTGACCGTTATAAAGGTGTAAAAAACCACGAACCTTTTGTTGAATATAAACAGCCGCTAACTTGTCCTCAAACTTTCTCCAAAAAAGCATGTTTTCATACCAATTTAGATAAGTCTCTTTGGTTATTTTCTTCATAAAATATAAATAATATTTTCTAATAATGGAAAATCAAAATTACTCATTTCTGACCTATACTTAAAATAATCGGAATAATTTATTTTGTTTTCGTCAAAGACCTTCAGAAACTTCAGTTAATTGAAGGTCAGGAACTGATTTTTCTAAATCTAAAGACAAAGAAAAACGAATCGTATTTTCGAGTGGATTTCGAACATTTGAGGTTGAGAAAAGATACGATATGTCAACATTTAAAAAATTTATGTTAAAACCTGCGCCCATTGTTAAATATCGACGAGAGCCTTTTTCTTTACTTTCATTAAAATATCCTGTTCGGATTGCAAAAGATTCTTGAAATCGATATTCAAAACCTAAAGCAACAGTTATTTCACTAAGCTCCTCCTTTAGACCTCCTGGAGCGTCACTAAAAGAGTCAAAAGCTCCTTTTAGAAAATCAATATCAGGTTGACGATATCCTTGAAAAATTGAGTTCTCATAAATTGCTTGAGGTGTAGGAACCAATAATTTATTAAATTCTAAATAAATTCCTAAAACATTAATATCGTCAAAAAACAAGTCTAAACCAAAACCAGTTCTCAAATTCGATGGAATAAAGTTTTTCTGTCCTCCTATTTCATAATCCAATCTAGGACCTAGATTGGAAATATTAAACCCACTTCTGAAAACAATATTCTTATTACTCAATTTAAAAATATTACTTTGATAAAATCCAGAAATATCGATTCCCAATGAGTTTGCCGAAGAAGTGTCTCCGTCTGTAGCAATTTTTAAGTCAGATCTTATATATCTTGTTCCTACTGCCATCGAAAAAGTTTCACTAAGTTTTAATGCATAAGAAATATCTAAAGTTAATTCAGTTGGTCTTTCAAATCCTTGATCAACGATCGATCCGCCAATCAATTCATTAAATTGAATGTCTCCAAGACTAAAATACTTAAAGCTTGTTGCCCAAGAACTTCTTTCATTTAATTTTTTATAATAATTAATATTACCTAAAAAAATATCATTTACTAAATTACTTAAGTAGGGAGTATAGCTTAATCCCAACATTTTTTTTGATTCAGCAAAAATATATTTTGCTGGATTCCAATGCTGAGAATATGCATCTGGAGGGGTTGCTACTCCTAATTCACCCATTCCAGCTGCACGAGCGTCTGGAGTTATCATTAAAAAAGGTACTCCTGTGATTATTACTCGATTTGAATTTTGAGCATTAGAATAAAAAGATCCTTTTATGAAAAAAAATAAAATCCAAATACCAATAAAACTTGATTGCTTCACTATCATATAACGATACAAACACTAAAATCTTATTGATGATTAAAAAAACATAGCTAAACTTCTATAATAATCTCTATAATTTAGCGTTTGTTAGTTAGTAATTATTTTTAATGCATTAAGAATCTCAGTTTGAATATTCGTATATTGCATTATGTTTTTTAAAAAACAAAAAATTAGTATGAAGTTTAGTCATTTAAAACAAATTTTGATTCTTAGTTTTGGAGCTTTAATTTCAGTAAACTGTGGAGGAAGTAATGCCTCTCGAGGTACTGGATGGGATATTAATTCTAAAAAAGGAGGATTTCAATTCAATACAGAATTTGATGAACAAGAAACTGGTCCTGGTTTAATATTTATTGAAGGAGGAACATATACAAAAGGACAAGTTCAAGATGATGTTATGCATGATTGGAATAACACTCCTACTAAACAACATGTAATGTCTTTTTATATTGATGAAACAGAAGTTACCAATATAATGTACATGGAATATTTAGACTGGTTGGAATATGTATTTCCAACGCAAGATGAACGTTACCGTCAAATCTATGAAGGCGCTTTACCTGATACATTGGTTTGGAGAAACCAATTATCTTACGTTGAAGAATTAACGACAAGCTACCTTCGTCATCCTGCATATGCTGAATATCCAGTTGTTGGTGTTAACTGGCTTCAAGCTGTTCAATATGCAGAATGGAGAACAGACCGAGTAAATGAATTTATCTTAGAGCGTGAATCTTTTGTTCAAAAAGATGTAAGATATAATGAAATTGATGCAAATAGTACTTTCAATACTGCGGCTTATATGAAAAGACCCGAAACTGCTTATGGTGGGAAAATAGATAGTTTAGCTGGTAAAAGCAGTAAGAGTAAAGTAGCGGATTCTATTAAGGTTTATGCTGGGATAGAAAAAGGATTGTTACTTCCTAGCTACCGCTTACCTACCGAAACAGAATGGGAATATGCTGCTTTAGCTTTAGTTGGTGACCGTGAATACAATA
>CAJWAE010000025.1 GCA_913020075.1 uncultured Flavobacteriaceae bacterium | reverse complement strand
AAGAGTACGCGGAAGGTTCAAGCTTTGCAGCGACTGTCGACAAACTACGTCGAACGCGTCCTTTGACCATTGAGTTTGTCCGTCCTGTGACACCAGAATTGCGAGCAAGATTTTATGGTGATCCAGCAGAATTACTACCAACATCAGGAAAGTTAAAGAATGTTTCCACAAAGGATGAGGAGGATGAACCAGGAGGTGGCTGGACAGACAATGGAAACAACACAGAGTCCAGAAAGAGCAAGAAGAAGAAGAACAAGATGAAGAAAAAAGTGCGACGATAAGAAAAGAGAAAAGACGACCCTAGCTACGTAAACTCTACTATGCATACTGTACATTCATGTCTAGCAAGTAAGTACGGGTATTGTGTAGAACCCAGCTAACTTCAACTTCCGTCGGTTCGAACGGATTCAGAAACAATTTTTTAGGAATGAGACAATTTTATAGGAACGAACGAACATATTTTTATATACCGAAGGTAAATATTTATTTAAAATAAAATTAAAAAATCTACATACATACATGTGTGGCCACATGTACCTTTGCCTTTCGCCTTAGCCGACAATAATTTATTTTTATTAAATATATCCTTTTGTTTTCCATTATGGTATCTTCTGACACACATTATTAATTCAATCGGACATTTCGTACTTTATCCTCCTTTGCTGTCTGCTTTGCATGGCCCTGTGCCAATCCTCTAGCTCGATCGTAGTGCATTTGTAATACTTCAACCTTTGCCATTCCTAATCCAAAAGGTTCATCTCTTCCAGAAGCAGAATATAAAGCACGAACTTTTCCTAACAAAACATCTTTTTTCCTGTAGCGCGCTTCTTCTCCAATACTAACCCCATATTGCTTTGATAGGGATGGATTAAAGGTTGCAGAAAGACAGGTTAACGCAGGGAACGCAGTAATGTAATCATTTGTCCAACCGGAATAACCCCAATTAGACCAATTAATTTCTGCTCTAATTCCATGAGGTCCATCTGACATCCATAATTCAGGAATTCCTAATCGAGGGATTCCTGGTGAACTAAATTGAGACTGTGCATGACACATAGAAATTTTTTCTTTTAGAGTCATTAAAGAGAGTATACTATCAACTTTAAACGTTGTAATTTCAGTCCTGGCTTGCGCCGTTGTTTTCTGATTAGTGGGCGTTTGTTGTGAATGGATTTGCATGCAGTGAAGACTCAAAAAAAGCACAGTGAAAACTATTAAAAAATGTCTGTAAATCAACTTTTTGGGAGTCATGGTACTATTTTAAACTTATTAAGATATAATGATATAATCAATCCTGACTCATTGAGTATGGCTTTGAAGATTGCTCAGTCCCTAAGTTCATATTAGGTTCAGAGCTCATTTCTGTAGAAAAAACAGAACCTTTCATAATATCTTTGTAAGTAATGTAATTTTTGGTGTACGGCGATTTATTTTTATGAATCGCTTTAATATATATATTTTCCTTGGAATTATTTGGCGCTTTTATTTCAAATGAGTTTCCATTTTGAAGATGTAATTTCACATTTTTAAACAACGGACTCCCTATCGCATATTGACCCGTCCCCGGAGTTACTGGATAAAAACCCATTGCCGAAAATACATACCAAGCAGAAGTTTGTCCATTATCTTCATCGCCACAAAGGCCGTCCGGAGCAGAAGAATATAGTTTATCCATGATTTCTCTAGCATGCATTTGCGTTTTCCATGGTTGCTCAAGCCAATTGTATAAATAAATAGCGTGCTGAATCGGTTGGTTACCATGTGCATATTGCCCCATATCCCCCACTAGCATTTCAGTAATTTCATGAATTTGCTGGCCGTAATATGAATCATTAAATGTTGGAGCTGCTGTAAAGACCGCATCCAAACGATTGCGCATTTTTTCAATACCACCAAAAGAGTCAGCCAATCCAATTGGATCATGGAATACACACCAAGTCCAATGCCAAGATGAACCTTCAGTGAACGCATCTCCCCATTTGTCTGGTGTAAATGTTTTGGCCCAACTACCGTCTTTATTCTTCCCACGCATAAACCCAATCTCTGGGTCAAATAAATGGGTGTAGTTTAAACTTCTACTTCTATATAAGTCAATCTCTTTTTGAGGCTTATCTAAAGCAACTCCCAGTTCGGCTATGCTCCAATCTGCAAAAGCATACTCTAGGGTTCGTGCAGCATTTTCATTGACCCCTACATCGTAAGGAATGTAGCCTAAATCGTTATAATACTCTGCCCCATAACGGCCTACAGAATTTACAGGGCCTACACTATTACTATTTTTAATAATTGCCTCGTAAAGCGTTTCAATGTCATAGCCTCGAATTCCTCTTAAATAGGCATCGGCTATATTGATGGCAGAGTTAGAACCAACCATGCAGTCCCTGTGTCCAGGGCTTGCCCACTCTGGCAACCAACCACTTTCGTTATACGTATTAACCAAGCCTTTCATGACCTGACTGGTGTACTCTGGATACATGATTGTAAAAAACGGAAAGACAGCTCTAAAGGTATCCCAGAACCCATTATCTGTAAACATATAGCCTGGAAGTACCTCACCATTATAGGGGCTATAATGAACGATTTCATTAGCGGCGTTAAACTCATAAAACTTTCTTGGAAAAAGCAATACTCTATAAAGAGCCGTGTAAAAGGTTTTATATTGTTCTAAAGTGCCCCCCTCAATTTCTATTCTACCCAATTCTGTATTCCAAAGAGCAGCTGCTTTGGTCTTTGTTTGATCAAAAGTATCTGTGCCAATTTCTCTTTTCAAGTTCAATTCTGCTTGTTCTAAACTGATGAAAGAGGATGCAACTTTTGCCGTTATTTTTTCGTTGTTTTCTGTTTTAAAACTTAAGGCCGCTCCAACATGAAAGCCTTCTGCACTCAATTCCTTACTTAACCTACTATTATCTGCTTTGGATTTTTTATTAGTTTTCCATGTTTGTGAGGCTTCAAAATCTTTATCAAAATAAATCACAAAATAATTGTGAAAGTTTTCAGGAACCCCACCAGTATTATTGCGACAATACCCTACTATTTTTCGTTCTTTAGGAAATACTTTCACCATTGAACCCTTAAAGAAACCATCTACTAATACATGGGCGTTATCTGTTTTAGGAAATGTAAATTGAAACTGTGCACCACGTTCAGTTGGGACTATTTCGGTTGTGACATCATAGTCTGCTAAATAAACTTTATAGTAGTGTGGCTTGCTAATTTCTGCTTTGTGAGAAAACCATGAAGCACGTTCGTCCTCATTTATTTGGAGATTTCCAGTTTCAGGAAACAATGAAAAAGCGGCATAATCATTAATCCATGGACTGGGTTGATGTGTTTGCTTAAAGCCTCTAATTTTATTAGCGTCGTAGGTGTACCCCCATCCATTGCCCATTTTGCCCGTTTGGGGAGTCCAAAAATTCATGCCCCAAGGGGTTGCAATTGCAGGATAGGTATTTCCATTAGACAATTCAAAAGCGGAGTCAGAGCCCACTAAAGGATTTACAAAATCTACTAAGCTAACGGACTGGTTTTGACTGTAAACATCTGTGTATATAAACACAAAAAAAAAGAACAGAATTTTTACTATTTTCATTTACTTTATTTTATTTATTTATTTGGAGGCGAGCAAGATTAGCTATTCAACTTAGTTAAAGCTAGGTGGCTCTGTATTTTCTCCCCACGTTTTATTTGGTGTCTTAGAAGATTCGAAATCTATGGTGCCTCCATTTTTAATTAAATTCCAATCGACCCAAGTAGACTTGTATTTCTTTCTATTAATTTTTAAGGAATTAATATAAGGAGCTTCAGTAGAACCTCCAGTAATTGTTAATAGTCCTTGAGGTAAACTTACTATTGCTTTTTCAAATTGAGGCGTATTAACAGAAAACCCTGCCACACCGGGAATCATTGGATAAATTCCTATTGAAGCAAACACATACCATGCCCCCATGGTTCCTAAGTCGTCATTTCCAGGCAATCCTGTTGGTTTGCTTGAATACATTTCGTCAAATATTCTGTGAACAACTTCAGATGTCTTGTAGGAGGCATCTGTCCAATTATAAATCCATGGTGCATGGAAGTCAGGCTCATTACCTGTAGCAAACCAATCGTCGTGATATGTAGCATCTAAACGCTCAAAAAATGTGTCCAAGCGATTTTCAGCTGCTTCAGATCCGCCAATTTTATTTATTAATGTAGTTAAATTATAGGGAACCATCCAAAAATAATTTTTATAGGTTGCTTCTCTCCAATCATGCTCAATATCTTTCCACTTACCGTTAGGGTATTTAGAATTCAACCATTTATTTTTTGGATTATAAATATTTTTCCAGTTTTGAGATCTATCTATGAAATAAGAAGCATCCTCTTTGAGATTTAAGGCTTGAAGTGCAAATTGACCTATAGCAAAGTCTGACGAAGTGTATTCTAACATCATTGATGCAAACGTATGACCATCTCTTATATATTCTGTTAAATAAGGTCGTATTTCCTGATCTTGAGAACGCAAAAGTGGAATAGTAGCTCCACGCTTCATGTAGTTGTAGGCTTTATTTAGTTCGAATTTTGTGGCTCCAAAAGCATATGAATTTGAAATAAGAATTGGTGTTGGGTCCCCTTGCATGATTCCTGTTTCAATATTTGCTAGAATCCAACGCCCATACCCCCCGCTTTGTTCTGCAAAATCGACTAAAGACTGCATCATATCACTGCTCTGATCTGGATATAAGATAGCAACTAATTGCGCTTGCGTACGGTAGGTATCCCAAACACTAAAGGAACTGTATTGTGCATCTAGTTTGGTTTTATAAACCTTAAAATCAGCTCCGATATATTCTCCATTTACATCGCTAACAATGTTAGGATGTATTAAGGAGTGATATAAATGGGTATAAAATTGAATTTTACGATCTGTATTTGGAGATTCGATTATAATTTTTGACAAACTAGAATCCCATGCAGCCTCTGCGTTTTTTTGGTAAGCACTAAAACCACCATCAATACTGCTAGCCTTTAAGTTTTCTTTGGCATTTTCTATTGAAACATACGAGATTGCTATCCGATAATTGACCTCACTATTTGTGGCCGTATCAAATGAAAAGTAAGCTCCAGATTTTTTCCCAGATGCTTCATTTACACCTTCTGATAACGCGTTTTTCTCCCAAGTACCACTAGAGGTTGCTGCTCTGTCAAATTCGGCAACAAAATACAGCTTATAGTTTATTGAAGAACCACAAAAATCTCCGCCTTCGGCAAATCCCTCACAACTTGAATCCGAAGTAATTGTAACCTTTGCATTGTTTATATCCGTAGAACTAACCCCAGATCCAATAATAACTGTACCTGCTTTTGTTGTTTCATCGAACTTAAAATTTGCTACTCCTGAACGTTTGTTAACTGTCAGGCTAGCAATTGTAAGGTCTGGCATTTGAAGAGATAAAAATCCTGCATGCGCTTCATTTATCAATTCATATTTTTTAAAACTATCCATGTTTCCAGGGGAGCTTTTTAGCAGACCCGCAATTGGTAGTATAGGAAAATTTCCCATGTTAGGGCAACCGGCTCCACTTAACTGATTGACTACAAAACCTTTTTGAGGTGAAAAAAAGCTGGGGGTAAACTGAACCATTCCAAAGGGGTAAGTCGCTCCAACAAAATTATAACCACAGCCCAGTCCACTGCCTTGAGAACCAATTTGTGGATCAACAACTTTAGATAATTGCTGAGCATCAACAGAAAAATTAACTGAAATTAGCAACAAAAAAGTATGAAAATAAGGTTTATAATTTCTGTTCTGAATTATTTTAAGAATGAATCTAAAAAATAGATCAAAGAAATCTGTATTTATAGTCATGAACATAAATTTATTTTTAAAGTTTCTAAATATAATATCAACAAATTAAATAAAGAATTAATCTTCGATTAATGAGAGATTAAATTATTTTTAATTTGATTAATTTATCTACAAATAGGACTAAAAATTGTTTAAATAAAAAAGTTATGAATGAAATTTACAAGAAATTTGCCTAGTGTTTTTGAATGATATAATGTTAGTTTTAATTCACTTCTAAAAATATTAGTTCTAATAAACCATAGATTTGGGTCTGTATTTGTGGTCTTTACCAAAATCTAAGTTAGGAGTCGAACCCATTACAAACCTGAGCACTCCCCCTTGGACTAAATCTTTATGCGTTATGTAAGAGTATTTATGTTCAGCACCATTAAGTGTAACTTGCTGAATATAAATATTAGTGTCAGAGTTATTCTCTGCTATAATTTTCATGCTTTTACCATTTCCTAAATTGAGGTCAACTTGGTCAAATAAGGGACTTCCAAAAACATAAGCACCATTTGAAGGATTAACCGGATAGAAGCCCATAGAAGAAAATATATACCAAGAAGACATTTGTCCACAATCTTCATTACCGCTTAAGCCATCTGGTTTATCTGAATACAAATTAGTAGTGATATACCTAACATTTTTAGGTATTTTGTATTGCTCTCCTGCATAGGCATACATATATGTAGTATGGTGGCTAGGCTCGTTCCCGTGTGCATATTGCCCAATAAGTCCAGTAATATCCATCGACGACCCTTCTTCTAAATCGGAAGAAATACTAAATAATTGATCTAGCTTAGTGGTGAAACCCTTATCGCCTCCTAGTAATTCAATAAGACCTTCTGGGTCTTGTGGCGTAAGCCACAAATATTGCCAAGCATTTCCTTCACAATAATCATTGACTCTGTGTTGAGCAGATTTTGGATCAAAAGGAGTTCGCCAGCTACCATCAGCCATTTTCCCTCTCATAAATTTAGTTTCCGGATCGAAATAATTTTTGTAAGACTTCGAGCGATTTAAAAAATACTCATAATCTTTCGGCTTGTTTAATTTTGCTGCAAGCTGCGCAATGCCCCAATCTGCAATGGCATATTCCATAGTGCTTGCGATTGATTCTGCCATGTAATCTGAAGGAATATATCCATATTTCATCAAGTCTTTTACGCCTGGCTCATGGTCTCCAGTTGCGCTTTCTTTAACTGCTGCATATACTTTTTCTAAGTCGATACCTTCAAATCCTTTTAGACAGGCATCAACAACGACAGGAATAGCACTGTAACCCGGCATCGTATTTGTTTCGTTTCCTCTTAAGTGCCATACAGGTAATTTGCCTTGCTGCTCAAATATTTTAACCATGGAATTGACCATGTCACTTACTCTTTCAGGATGTGTTATCGTATATAAAGGGTGTGCAGCCCTATATGTATCCCAAAGAGAAAATAAAGTATAGTTGGTAAACGTGGTGTCTTTATATACCTTTTTATCAGTCCCCCGATATTCACCATTAAGATCTTGGAATATATTAGGCGCAATCATACTGTGATACATCGCTGTATAAAAGACTCTTTTTTTTGCTTTGTCTTTTGTTTTAATATTAATTTTTGAAAGTTCTTTATTCCATTTGTCTTCTGCATCTTTCAATACTCTATCGAAATCCCATCCTGGAATCTCTGTCATTAAATTATCTAATCCATTGCTTGAACTTACTGGTGAAACACCCATTTTCAAATAAATCACTTCATTCTTTTTAGTAGAAAATTCTAAAAAGCCTTTTAAAAAGACTCCCTTTTTTTCAGAAGCTTTGACTTTTCTGCCGTTATTATAAATAATAAAATCTTTAACTGGTTTAGAAACCACTAATGAGAAAAACTCTCTCTGATCTGATGCCCATCCTGAAGAAAATCGATACCCTTCAAATAATGTATCGTTAATTTGTCTCAAATAGGTGTCGGTTGGTCGGTCAGCACTTCCTTCACCTAAATCTATTATAATCCTTGATTCTGAAGATTCAGGGAAGGTATATTTATGCAATCCAGAGCGTTCGGTGGCTGTTAATTCAACTTTAATATCATATCGATCTAACATTACTTGGTAGTACCCGGGGCTCGCACTTTCTTTATCTTTTGAATATAAAGAAGCATAACCCTTCAGATGCCTATCCTGAGTTCCTGCATTAATTTTTAACTCTCCAGTCGCCGGCATCACTGTAAGTTCACCTAAGTCTGACATTCCGGTACCACTTACATTTAAATGGCAAAACCCTTTAACAATACTGTCTGAGTAGTGGTAGGATGATGACCAGTCCCATCCTTTATTAAAGTTTGTTGGCCCTACTTGAACACCTCCAAAGGGTACATTAGCGCCTACAAAAACATGCCCATGACCTCCAGACCCTATGAAGGGGTCAACATATTTTATATAGTCATTCGGTTTGATACTTATAAAGCTAAAACTTATTACTATTATTATGAGAGCAATTACAGCAGATATGTTTTTTAAATTAAGATAATACATGTGTTCAATTTTAAATGATTATTTTGATTGGTTAAGGTTGATTCCTCTCTATTTATAGTGATTTTTTATTGAATCTTTTTGAATGATCAGTTATTTAATCTCTAATTGCTCCATACCCTGACAACTCAACTTCTATTAATTGAAATGCCTGATTTCCAACGGTTGAAGTATATCGCAATCGGATGTATTTTGAGAATGGTCCAGGAGGGAAATCAAATTCAATAGTTTGAAGATCACCTCCGTTAATGCTTTGGTCGACTATTAGTTGCCAGCCTGCATTTTCAAAACTTTCAGTTGTAACAGGGTCTGAAATCACTGTATTTCCAATGGATTGAAATACCGGTAACGTTTCTCCACCCTGTAAAGTGGGTCTACCCCAGATCTCAAACTGAGTAGGGTTGTTTCCGGAAAAGTTGTTGGGATCTCTAAAGTGTATTTTACATTTTGATAATTGAGTTGTAACGCCCAAGTCTAGTGTAAAATGTCCTGGAACGGCATTTTCTCCTGAGTGGTAACCATAGGCATCATTTCCAGACCATAAAGAGTTGTTGTCCCACAAATAATTAGAGGGGTTTCCGCCATAAGATGTTCCTGGGTTATCACTGAGCATTAATGACATGGAAAACAAAGATTTATCATGAACTAAAGGCTTAGTATCTTGTCCGTATAAAGTCATTTCTGTTAACTGCGAATTGGTATTTCCAACCGTGGATAAGACACGGTATCTGATATATCGTACTTGATTTGAAGGACTAATTAGAAAACTATTAATAGCCATCGTTTCACCGTCAATGGCCCCTTCGTATAAAAGTCTCCATCCTGCATTATAAAATGCGGCGTTAGTATTAGAACTCGTTTCTGCAAATTCAAGATTATCACGACCCCATATTTGTACTTCAGTTGCATTATTTTGAGCTGATGAACTTGGAGTAGGCATCTCTAGTTTTACCTTTCTTAGTGTTGTCATAACACCTAAATCTATAGTGAAGTGGTGCGGCATGTCTCCTGGATTTGAAAAATAAGAGAAAGTATCATCCCCAGACCATGAACCATCACCATCAAATAGATATAATTCTGGGTTTGCATTGTTGTAATTTCCTAGGTTATCGCTGGACATTTGTACGATTTGAAAATAGCTTTTATCAAGCTCACTGTAAGGTACATCTGGCAGGGTATAGTCGATAGTAGGTAATGGAATAGTATCAATTCCATTAAGTCCTGATTGAATATAAGATTTTGTAGAGATGCTTCCCAATGCTTTCAAATCTATTAGTTTAAGCCTATTGTCTTCAAAAAATGCAGTATCTATGACGGTTTCATTCGCTTCGTTCTCGTAGTCTATAGTGGTAAAAATTACATATTCAGATTCGGCATTTGCACTAAAGTTTACATAATTGCCATCGGGTTCAAAACCATATCCAATAATTTCTCTTGGGTCCTGATCCGAAATAAATTCATCCCCTATAACAAAACCAGCCACTACTTGTGGAATTGATAAATTTCCATAAATATCTTGAGTGGTAACTTTAAATTCATAACTTTCTTCCTCTAAATCAGATAGTATGGTGGAGTAAATCTCATTATCGTTATTAATATCAAATGTTTGTGTTGTGCCATTAAATTCTATAATTATTTGATTTGAGTTACCGAGGAATTGGGTGTAACCCTCTAGCTGAGCTCTGTAATATCCAGGTCTAATGGTCAAAGTATCTAATCGCCCTGCATAAATTATTTCTCCATTTAAGTACTGCTCATGAACGGACTCTATATCTCCGCAACGCAGAAACATCAGTGATAATGCTGATAAAAAAAGCACTAAATAAGGTTTGGTTTTAAATATTTTCATGATTTAAATATATCTTTAGTCAACGATACTTCCCCAAAATGAGAGCTCTCCAATTACTGATACCATTTGATTATTCCAAGTTTCTAAATTTACAAATCGTATGTACTTGATATTGTATTGTTGTACGTTACTGTCAAAAACAAAATCCTCTCCATTATCTTGAAATAAATAATCTTCTTCGGTATTAGAACCTGGGGGTAATCCAGATGGTTTAAAAGATTCAAATTCACCCAGAAGTATCCAGCCATCCCCAGGATTTGAAGGACTGTAAATTGGTAAATTATCTAAATCCTCACGTCCATAAATTTGAAATCTTTTTGGGTTCCCATGCTTATACAATTCGGTACCACCTCTTTGGTATAGTTTAAACCTATTCAGTTTAGCTAATTGACCTAAACTAATTGTTAGCTGGTGTGGAAGCGCTAAAAAACTAGTGTGTCCACAATTCCATTGACTACTCCAAGATCCATCCCACATTTGATTTGCTGAAAACCCGTACTCACTAAAGCTTTCGTCTCCAGGCATTGGTTGAACAGAAAAAAAGCCTTTATCTAAAAATACATCCTCCAAAGGAGTGGTTTCTAATGTTTTTGTTATGGTTTGATTACCCCAACGATCTTCAACATAAATAATAAAAGTAGTAAGAATGGGGTCGTAGCCTCTAAAGCTGTATGAGCTATTTGCCTGGCTTGTATAAAAAGATTCTTTAAATACCTGATTCCCATCCAGGTCTATAATAGACATATTTAACGAAACATCGGCTCTAGTAGGATTTAGATAAGATATATTAATTCCCCCAAAATCTTGAGCACCTTCAATAGATTCCAATATGGCATGTATAGGAGCTTCTAGAGGAGAAATTGTTGTGGTAACTGCAACAGATTCATTATCACGTGTATCTATTGCTGTAACGTCCACGTTGTAGTCTCCAGTCTGTCCAAAACCAATAATGCTTAAAGTATCTATAACCGAAGAAACTATTACTTGTTTTGAAATACCGTTTTCGTCATTGTAAGCACCTCTTATGTAAAGCAAGTCTTGGTTTGTTGGTGGTGTAAATTTTATAACTGCCCCGCCAGGTCTGTTTTCAACAGAATTAATTTTGACAGCATCAGGTGGGGTTTCATCAGATCCGTAAGCACTTCGCTCCTCTTCTGTACATCCCAAAATTAAGAGTATACAAATTAGTGAATACCCTACATGAATATTTGTTTTTTCCATTTCCTGTTTAATAGTGTTTATTATTTTTACCATCCTGGGTTCTGAATTAAGTTAGGGTTTCTTAGCAACTCTGTTTGACTAATAGGCCACAAATAGTCTTTTGTTAGGTAGTTTCTGTAAAATATATTTTCAACTTGATAAAAGCCTTCAACGTCTGGCTTAAATATATTCCAACCTCTGATAGGCTTGCTAAAATATTCACCGGCAAGTTTCCATCGTCTTAGGTCCCAATAGCGATGACCTTCAAGCGCTAGTTCAATCATTCTCTCTTGATGAATTATAGCTCTCATACCCTCTTTTGTACTTGGTTTACTAGGGTTTGAAGAATGCATTTGCCAGCTATTGACTAGGTTTCCACCTTCATCCAATCCAGCTCTGTCTCTAACTCTTTGAATGTATTCATAAACATCAGCATCTGGTACTGCCTTGGTTTCATTGGAAGCTTCAGCATACATTAAATATAAATCTGAAAGTCTTATAATGGGAAACGAATATCCTTTTATGGTGGAGCCTTCTAGTGAGATTATGTTTTCATAGTGCACTAGTTTTTTTGCGAAATACCCTGTAATTGAATAAATTTCAAATCCTTGTTTTCCAGAGGGAGCTCCAGCTTTAGCATTTAAATGTGGAATATTATTTATGTTTTCGGTCTCTAATGAAAACCATTTACCACCATCAAATCCTAAAGTAGAATAAAATCGAGGTTCTCGATAGGTATGAAGTTTTGCTGTCGCGTAATCATTTTCTATATAAAACTCATGATAATTTTCATTGTTAGCATCCAAAATAGGTGTTTGGACCACATCAAATCTATTTCCATATTCCCACGAAATGTCTTCATCAATTGGCACGCCATTTCGAGTATAGAAAGTTTCAACCATGTTTAATGTAGGAGCATGAGACTTTTTGGTATAGCCAAATAATGCAGAGTGGTCTGCAGACCACCTAGGCTGGCACCATTGTTGAAGCTCTCCCGTCCAGTCAGCTGAAAAAGCCCATATTATTTCAGAATTAAAAGGTTCAGTAATCGCTGCTCTGAGACTCAATTCTTGTGTTACTTGGTCATTAATACCTCCATTTATAGGAAGCTGCTGATTAAATTGATACAAGAAATGCCCATTAGCTTCAGCGCTTTCAATGGCCTCCAACACCGCTTCTTTTGCCAATACCCACTTTTGTGGGTCATAGGATTGGTTGACCAAACTATTTCCTAGGTTGTCAACGAGACTACTAAAGTCTGAATTTCCGTTGTAAATAGGACTGGCGCTAAGCATTAAAATCTTAGCCTTTAGCGCTTTTGCTATTGGCATGGTTATTCGCCCCTTTTCTGTGTAGACATAATTAATTAAGCCTGGTAAATTCTCTGCTTCAATAACTTCATCAAGCAACTCTGTTAGATAGCCAACAACATCGTCAATAGAATCTCTGTATATATTCGTTTCTGAAGCGGTTGCACCGACAGGAATATTTGTTCTTACAATTGGAATAGGACCATACATCTGCATAAGCCAAAAATGATAAAATGCTTTGAGAACTTTAACTTCATCGAGCCAGCGAAGCCTTTCTTCCTCTTCAAGCCCTGGAACCGCGACTAAATTTTCTAAAAATATATTACAATCTCTTAAGGCAACAAAAAGACTGTGCGGTGCGCCTCTTCCACCTTCCCAGTAATTCAAGTAAGGACTGGAGGAGTTTTGCATTCCTTTTGCCACTCGAAAACTAGTTTCGTTGTTCATGTAAAAATCATTTTCAGCGTAATACCAAACTTCATCCCCTGCTAGCATCGAGAAATTCTGTTCCACATGCGCATGTTCAGGAATATAAGTATAGCAGGTTGAAAGAAAATTTTCTGCTGTGGATCGTGTATTAAAAGCTAAATCTATAGTCGCAATATTGTCTGGTACAACATCAAGATAATCATTTTCACATGAGGTGAAAATTAAAATGAAAAGTATAACTATTTTTTTCATGTTAGATTTTTAAAAATTTAAATTTACACCAATATTAGCGCTTTGCTGTATTGGATACCCAAGTCCGTTACCGCCCATTTCTACATCCCATAATTTAAACTTACTAAAGGTTAGTATGTTTGTGCCTGTAATATAAATCCTTGCAGATGACAAGTTAACTTTTGATGCTAACTTATTAGGGACTGAATAACCAAACTCAATAGATTTAAGCCTCAAGAAGGAGCCGTCTCGAAGCCACCAGGTACTGTTGCGATTATTATTGTCTATTAATTGATCGGAAAGTCTTGGCCATGCGGCATAAAGGTTTCTGTCGTTTTCAGACCAGTGGTCGTTTGCCCAAGCGTTTAGGAGGGCATTATTTCCAATAGCGCTTCCACTTGTATCTATAAAAGGAGAGGTATTAAACGCATCTATAAAAAATGAAGATTTTAGAGAGCCTTGAAAAAAGAATGATAAATCAAATTTTTTATAAGAACTAGAAATCCCAAATCCGTAAATTACTTCAGGAGTTGTTGGGAAGCCAATCGGAACTTCATCATTGACATCTATAATACCATCGTTATTTATATCTTTATATTTAATATCTCCAGCCATATAGTCTCCAAAAGTTTGCACTGGAGAATTTGCAATATCAGCTTCGTCAATAAACAAACGCTCTGCTATGTATCCAAAAGGTTGGGACAAATTTAATCCAATCCTTGAGCGCCAAGGCAGACCTGCATTTGTGTAATCTAATTCTTCATAAACTTCAAATTTGCTTGTTGCAAATGAAAAGTTAGCTCTAGCAGATACAAAAAGATCATCACTAAGATTGTCTTTATAGTCTAAAGTGACCTCAAATCCACTTGATGAGGCCTCTCCAACATTTGCTCTAAGAGGTGCTTGAAGCCCCATTGATGCTGGTATTTGCGCTCGGTCCATTAAAATATTAGAACGGTATTCTGTGAAGTAGTCTGCTTGAATATCAATAACTCCAAATAAGCCGAGTTCAAGCCCAACGTTTAACATCCTTGCTTTTTCCCAAGTAATTTGGTCATTTGCATAACGATCAATGCTGACGCCGTTAATATACGTACCGAATTCTTGCCCAAAATTAGAACCCATGCCTCCGTTATTTAGATTTACTTGAGAAATATAGAAAAAACGATCATCGGCACTTCCAATTTGATCATTCCCAACAAGTCCATATGTGCCTTTGAATTTTAACTTTCTAATAGCATTTGAAAACGGCTCCATGAATTTTTCTTTCGACACATACCATCCAAGTCCAAATGAAGGAAAAAACCCGAACCGTTCTGACTTAGAAAATCTTTCTGAACCATTATATCCAAAATTAAACTCAGAAAAATATTTATCATCAAATGCATAAGTGAACCTTCCTGAGAGTCCTATGTTTCTGTAAGGTAGTGAGCTTTGAAGGTTTCCTGCATTGGCATATTTAAGTTCTCTTAAGATCCCTATTAACATTCCTGAAAGTTTGTGTTTTTCATTCAGCGTTTTTTTATAGTTTATTGAGCCCTCAAAATAAGATGAATTTGTTATGATTTTAGTACCTTCATTATACTCTAAATATTCAGTTCCTTGGTTTGGATTTAATGCTACTAAAGTGTATAGATCGCTTTGAAAATCATAATTCCCAAGCGAGTAGTAAAATGGATTGTACCGTCTTTCTAAGTTGTAAAACGAATAGCGCGATGTATTTGCTAATAATCTAAGGCTCATCCCCTCTGTTAAAAAGTCTAAGTTTTGCTTAATTTCAACGGTTGCTAAAAAGTTATTATAACTCTCATCTTTATAGCCTCTCATCAAATCTGCATATGGGTTTAAGTACCCTCCAAACTGACCTGTGTTTCCAAAAAGCACATGAGATGAGTTTTGAAATTGTGCATCTGGCTCATAAAATTTAGGATATAGTACAGGATTTGCTTGCATTGCCTTTCTATATATTGCTTCTCCACCATCAATTGGTCCTATATAATCATCAAAATTTCCATTAAATCTGAGAGCTACTTCAGTGGTTGGGGTTAGATTTACATTAATGTTGGACCTCAACGAAATACGCTTAAAATTAATGTTGTTATTAAAATTATTTCGAGGGTCCACCTTTAAGTTCCCATTATCTGAATTTACGGTAGTTGCTAAGTAATATTTAGCAATTTTACCACCACCACTTACATTGAAGTTAAATCTACTGTTTAGCGTATAATCTTCAAGTAATTCATCAAACCAATCTACAGTGGGATAGGCCATTTTGTTTCTATTGGGATCTTTAGAAATTAATATTTTTTCTAAGGAATATATTCTACCTCCTAGAGCATTTCTGGTAACTAAAGCTTCGTTGTGTAATGTCATATATGTTATTGGGTCGGCTATTTCAAGAGATCGTGTTGGTGCTGAGTACGATTT
Source organism: uncultured Flavobacteriaceae bacterium (assembly GCA_913020075.1). Classification (GTDB taxonomy): domain Bacteria; phylum Bacteroidota; class Bacteroidia; order Flavobacteriales; family Flavobacteriaceae; genus MS024-2A. The sequence continues at coordinate 5,277 of CAJWAE010000025.1, read as the reverse complement.
CTCATAACGTACATTAATTTTAACCACGCCTTCCTTTCCAACTTTTGTAGTTACTAAAATAACTCCATTTGCCCCCCTCGCTCCATATAAGGATGTGGCGGTTGCATCTTTCATTATAGAAAAACTAGCAATATCATCTGGTTGTAACCGAGCTAAATCTCTCGAAGTTGTTTCTATACCGTCAATAAGGATTAGTGGAGACCTTGCATATCCAAAGGTACTAACACCTCTAATAAAAAATTCAGCATTATCTCTCCCAGGCTCACCACTTCTTTGATAGGCTATAACCCCTGCTACTCGGCCTGCTAGGGCGGTTGTTAAATTACTTGAAGAGGTTTGAAGTTCTGTAGGGTCTATAGTTGTTACAGCTGCAATAACACTCGATTTTTTTTGTTTTCCGTAGGCAACTAGGGTAACTTCATCTAGTGAGAAAAGATCTTCCTTTAATATGATGTTTAAATTGGTTTTGGTCTTTATAATAATTTCCTGAGTCTCATAACCAATATAGCTAAATATCAAAACAGAGTTAGGCTTAACATTGATGGAAAAATTACCATCAAAGTCTGAGATAACTCCATTTATTGGATTTGTTTTTTCTGAGATATTAACACCAGGTATGGGAGTATTATTAACATCACTAACATTTCCTGTAATTAATTGATTTTGTTGAGCTGTTATACTTGATACAATAAATAAAAAAACACCAATGAAAGTGTTTTTTAACAAAATGATTGCGGTTTTAATCATCATCACAGGATTGTGTAATTGTTAGTGGTTAAATACGTTTAAAGATACTATGTAAATATAATTAAAAATAAGGAGTTGTTTTGTGTGGAGTATGTAATAAATTTCTTAAAAAATTAAGAATTAATTAAATTTTCTATAAATTAATTAACTATTAATCGAAATTTAATCGAGCTTTTAATTTAAGTCTGCTATATTTATGTTTTAAAATAAAATGTTTTGTGTATGAAATCTGTGAAGTTTTGTCTTTAATTTTTAAGACTCTACTTTATAATTATTTGTATGATAAATTTCTTTTAAAAATATATAATTTGTGATGGTCACAAGTATTTAACTAAAACTAACTGTATGAAAAAAACTACATTTCAAAGAAAACAAAAGGTTATTAAAAGTTTTTTAATCCTCTTAATAATTGTATTTGTTTCTAACCTAGAGGCGCAGACTACCCTACTAACTATAGGTTCGGATGGTGCTTTGACTATTAATAACGAAGGAACTCTTAATGTTTCCGGATTGGAATTAAAACCAAATACGAACTATACTATTAATGAAATAGAAGTATCAAAAGAGTTGACAGCAGTATCTTTAAGTGGTACAGAATCTATGGAGAAAGTTTATACCTTAGATTCTGACATCGAAAACTTTACAGGTACCATTACCTACAACTATGTTGGCAGTGAAATGAACAATCTAACACATGATACATCTATGTATATCTATGATTCGTCAAGTTCTGCGTGGTCCGAGTATTCGGATACGGATTCTGTGGAATTTACAGTGACAGGTATGTTTACGGACCCACTTCAAATAAACCAGGTCACAGTAGGTGCATCAAATAGTCTATCTGTTGATGACGCTATGGCAATAGGAATTAAAATTTATCCAAATCCATCTTCTTCAGTCATTAACATAGACTACTCAGAAGATTTACAACTAACCTTATTTAATCTTTTAGGACAACAAGTATTAAGCTCTAGTTCCAAAACAATTAACATTTCAAACTTAGACCAAGGGACTTACATCCTAAGCGCTAAGGATTCAAACAATACTATTAATAACTTTAAAATAATCAAACGATGAAAAATCAAATAAAATTAATTTTAATACTTGCTATTGCATTTACATGTAATGATTCTTTTTCACAAGTGGCAGATGTTGATAAAAAACCTGCACTTGTTTTTGTAGAGGATGGAAATCAAAACGTAGCTTCAGGAAGAATTTATGCTTCTTCAGTTAGAGGTGCTTCACGTAATGGTAACGGAAACTCTAATGGTGTCTTTGGAAACCTTGGAGAGTGGGCTGTTGACTTAATAATTTCACAGTTTAGTCCAACCGATGCTGCTGGAAATTTCGGAAATTTTACAGAGTCTGGTCACCCACTTTATAATTTAGGAGATGGTTCTCAGTCTATGTTATCCACAGGCCTCGGCGCACTTGGTTGGGGATCTTTTGGAGCCAATGCTTACAACAGGTCTTCTGGTCTTGGTTCAGTGGCAATGGGTTTTAATACATTAGCAGGTCCTCAGGATGCTGAAGCTGGTGGAATTGATGGTGGTAACGTAGGTCAATTCTCTGCAGGGTATGCATCTAGAGCGATCGGAAATAAATCGACTGCCACAGGTTTTAGAAACACTGCTTCTGGAGATTCTTCTGTAGCTTTGGGTAATTACAATTATGCGACTGGCGATGCGACTATTGCACTTGGAAAAGAAAACTGGGCACAAGGCGCAAGTACGGTTGCAATAGGATTTAAAAACCATGCAGCCGGCGCAGGGTCAGTTGCTTTAGGACAAGAAAATATGGCTTGGGGATCCACAAACTTTACAGCTGGTTATCAGAACAAAGCAGGCGATACAAATGCGGCTGTGGATACTGGTGGCAGTGCTACTGCGATGGGAAAATATAATACAGCTAGTGCGGATGCATCGATGGCCTTAAACAGGGGAACAACTGCAACAAACCAAGCATCCACTTCTATGGGTTTTAGAACGATTTCAGATAATTTAGGAATGTTAGCTATTGGAGTGAACAATGCAGCAGGGATTGGAGATCCGACAGCTGATCAGTATTACTATGCAGACGGACAATACACCGGTGCACCTGCAGGGGTAGCATTTGTAATTGGAAATGGAGATATCAATACAGGAGCTTTGCAAAGAGGAGATAATCCCTCGAATGCTTTTGTGGTTAACTACGATGGTTCAGCAACACTTTCAGGTGATTTAACAATTAACTCGGATGCAAGATTAAAGTCTAATATTATTTCTTTAGGAAGCACGCTTGCTAAATTACTAATGATTGATGGAAAGAGTTATACAATGAAGTCAAACGAATCGCAGTCTAAAATAGGACTGCTTGCGCAAGATGTTCAAAAAGCATTTCCAGAATTGGTAAAAACCACAAATGATAAAGACAAAACATTATCTGTAAATTATCAAGGGCTGATCCCTGTGTTAATTAACGCAATCAAGGAACAACAAAAACAAATTGATGAGCTAAAAAAGCTTCTTAAATAAATAATAAACCATCAATTTATTAACTATTAACCCTGCTTTCATTGAGCAGGGTTATTGTTTAAAAAAAATCAACCCTCAATGAAAAAACTAGCATCATTATTAATTTATTTTTCTATTTGTAATTTAAGCGCACAAATTACGTTTAATACGCTACCATCAGATAAACAATTAGTAGCCAGAGACCTCCAAACTAATGTAGGTATAGTGGTTATTAATGGAGAAGTAAACACAGGAGATAATTACAACCTTGAGAATGTCTCTTGGGGGTCAGGAGAACCAAATAACTCTCCGACTCAAGAAGATGCTGCAGAAATTATTAATTTTTCAGGAGAATGGAATGACGCAGCCGCATCTGAGACAAAATCCTCTTATGTTGAATTCAACGGAACTATAAACTCCTTATCTAATTTTATTTATTTAGGACAATACAATGGGCATTCCTATTTTAAAAATCCGTCTCAATTAAACTGGGAAGCGGCTAAACAAGCAGCAGAAAACGTTGGAGGCTATTTGTCATCTCATCATACAGCTGAGGAAAACTCGGTAGTGGCAGCTTTTAATTATTTTAGAGGTTGGATTGGACTTTACCATGACACCAGTGCTAGTAATTACAGTGAACCTTATTTTGGCTGGAAATGGGTTGAGCCAGTTGCATACAATAATGACCCCTTTTCGTCAATTAATGTCGAGTTACTAAGAAATGGCACTCTTGAGCAATCCTACACACAAAACCTAAACTATGAAAATCAAATCGCCTCCTTTTCATTTGACATTAACATTACGGCTGAACTTGCAAAATACCGTGTAAAAATTTACACAGAGTACAATGGATCAGAAGAACTAATCAAGGATATTGACGATATTGTTGCTGGAGATGTCTTTGTAATTCAAGGACAGTCTAATGCGGCGGCGGTTATGTATAACGGTAGTGCGAATAGTTATCAAAGTGATTATATAAGAGTTTATTCAGGTGGGAATATTAGCTCCTCTGGATTATTGTCTAACGATTCTTGGTATTATGGTCAAGGTGATGGTAATGAAAACTCAAGCGGAAATACAGGGCAATGGGGTTTGGTTTTAGCAAAAAAATTAGTAGATGAATTCAATATTCCAATTGCCATTTTTAATGCAGCGCATGGAGGGCAACCAATAGGCTTTTTTCAAGCGCCAACAAATTACAACACATCCACGAACTCAAATTATGGAAGACTCTACTACAGATTAAATAAAACGGGTTTAAAAAATGCTGTTCGAGGTATTTTGTGGTCTCAAGGAGAAGCAGATTCTTTTTCTAATGGCTTGACTACAAATCAATATAAAGAGGCATTCATAAGCCTTAAAAATTCGTGGTATAATGATTTTATTAACCTAAGTAATATTTATATTTTTCAAACTAGAGATTGTAATTGTGGAACAAGTTCCAACGGTCGACTTCAAATCAAAGAAGCGCAAAGACTTTTAGCGCAAGAAAATGATGACATCTTTATCATGCCTACAGCTGGTATCACCTCTCATTCAGATTACTGTCACTTTCCTTTTGTAAATGGATATGAAAGTTTTGCAAACAGAATCTATAAACCGCTTACAAGAGATCTTTATGGGTATAACTATTCAGAAGAAATAGACGCACCAATGATAGTGTCTGCAACATTTACCAACGAGCAAAAATTAATTATAGAAACCTCATCAGCAGATTTAATGACAAATACAACAAATATAAATTTTCTTTTAAACAGGGTTATTAATGATTTTGTTCTTTCTAATGCCAACGGAGTTTCAATATCTTCTTTTGAAATTCAGGGGAGTTCTATCATATTTAATCTAACTGGGGATCCTGGCTCCAATTCATCAATCTCATTTTTGGGACAATATGCTGGAATAGAAAATAATATTACCAATAGTAATGGTTTGGAATTGGTTTGCTTTAGTTATTTCCCAATTACAGGTGGTAGTGGAAATGATGACGGAAACATTTCTGCAGATGTAGATAAAAAATCTGCCCTTGTTTTTGTAGAGG
>CAJWAE010000024.1 GCA_913020075.1 uncultured Flavobacteriaceae bacterium | reverse complement strand
ATTCATAAACCTTTTCACCAGATATTTTGTTTTGGTTTAAGTGATAGATTTGATTTGTTAAATCCACTTGCCAATGGGCTTCCAAAAGTTTAAGTTCTTTTATACGGTCTTTATTATGGTCTTTTTTATGTCTTGGCAAATTAATATCCTGTTTTGTTTCAGGGTCAAAGTTTCTATGAAATCCAAGCGGAATTGGAATTGAAACTGGCTTTCTGACTGGCTTATATCTTAATATACCATTATCATCTTTTCCTAAAGGAATTGCTTTAGCAGAATAGACCATTTGCCATTGATTTTTCTGTCTATTATATTGAAGTTTAACGTTTGTCCATTTTACCTTACTAAAGTTCATAATAGTTGATATTTACATTACTAAAGATAATATTAATGTAAATGTAATGCAAAAAAGATGAAATATATTATATCCTTATATTGCTTGGTATAGTTCTAATTACTGTTTTTGTTAGTGTAATGAAGGCTTATGAAGTTTAATGCAGAACATATCATTTTCCAATACAGAACTGTCCAAATATAGATCCTAGTATATCATGATCAGTATCAATTTCTCCTGTTATAGTTCCTATATGATAAATAGCTTCTTTCAATTCGATGCTTAATAGATCACCTGGTAAATTGTTTTCCAAACCTTTGGTTATGCTTTCTATAGCTATAAGTGCCTCTGTAAGTGCATAGAAATGTCTCGTATTATTTACGATAACATCGTTTTGATTACCCATTCTCTTAATTACATGAACTAATTCATTTTTTAAGAGATCAATGCTTTCGTTTTTTAAAGTGGAAATACCTAATGATTGAGACTTGAATTCTTTTTGTATTGTAAAAGTTATCTTTTCATTAAATTCTTGATTGAAACCATCAGCGTATTGGTCGATTTTATTTTCAACTAGAATAATTTTTAATCCAGGATGATATAATGATTTTAATTCTAAAGCAAGCTCTTTAGGATCACTAGTTCGCTCGTAAAGATAAATAAGAAGTGTTGCTTGAGTAACTTTGTCTCTTGCTTTTTGAACTCCAATAGCCTCAATAACGTCATCTGTTTCTCTTAAACCTGCAGTATCGATAAAGCGAAAAAGAATTCCTTCAATTATTAATGTGTCTTCTATGGTATCTCGCGTAGTTCCTGGGAGTTTGGAAACAATAGCTTTTTCTTCCATAAATAATGCATTTAGAAGTGAAGACTTACCTGCATTAGGTTTTCCAGCTATGGTTACAGGAACACCATTTTTAATAACATTTCCATAGGCAAATGAATTTTTTAAGTTGTAAATCTCTTTGTGGAGTTCAAACAATAAATTTTTTAATTCCTTTTTATTTGCAAAACTTACATCCTCCTCAATAAAGTCGAGTTCAAGTTCTATTAATGCTTTAAACTTAATTAATTGTTTTCTAAGGGCTTCCATTTTTTTCGAAAAACCTCCTCGCATTTGTTTTATTGCAATCTCATGTGATGCTTTACTTTCGGATGCAATTATATCTGAAACAGCTTCAGCTTGACTCAAATCCATTTTTTTATTTAGATAAGCACGAAGAGTGAACTCTCCTGCTTTTGCAGGTTGAATACCCAGAGCGATGTAGCTTGATATTATTTTTTGTTGTATGTAAGATGAACCATGACATGCTATTTCTACCACATCCTCACCAGTGTAAGAGTTAGGATTATTAAAACGTGTAATTAAAACTTCATCAATTAATTGTTTGTTAACCACAAAACTTCCTAAAACGGTTGTATTTGACTGAATATCTTCCCATCTTTTATTTGATTTTGGATAAAAGAAAACAGAAGTTTTTTCAAAAGATAATGGACCTGAGAGTCTTATGACACCTATAGCACCAATACCTTGTGGAGTTGCTAAAGCAATTATGGTTCCTTCGCTTAACATAGGTTATATAGTTTTTGTAAATGTAGCTCTGCGTTTATGAAGTCTATTTTCATAATTTTTCCACAATTTTTGAATTGATTTATTCTCTTCTAGTTCTGGATTAGTTTCTACAATATTAATTTTTTTCTTGTTAAAAAGTTTTTGAAGTTCATTAAAAATGATTGCTATAACTCCTTTTTTTTGATAATCTGGATGTACTCCAATTAAGTATAAAGAGGCTCGTTTATTAAACCACATTGCTTTTAAAAGGTGTAAAGAATTCCATATTGTAATCTTACCATTTATTTTTTTTAATGCACTTTCAAAAGAAGGCATTGTGATTGCAAATGCAATTAATTGATCATTTTTATCTGCTATACATTTGATGTAATCAGGATGAATATATTTAATAAACTGCTTTTTGTAGTGATCAATTTGATATTGCTGAATTGGAACATAGGTTTGAAGATTATTATAAGTTTTGTCTAATAATTGAAACATTTCATCCACATAAGGAAGAATGTCTTTATTTTTTTTAAAGTGTAATAACTTTAAACTATAGCGATCCATAATTAAAGAGGAAAAACGTTTTATTTTTTCTGGTGAAGACTCGTAGTCAGCAATTTTAATTTCATACTCAACCCAGTGAGCTAACTGTTCAAAGCCCAATTTTTCTAGATGTTTTGCATAATAAGGGGCATTATAAAGTGTAATCATGGTATTACGTTCATTAAAACCTTCAATGAGTAAACCTGCTTTATCTAAATTTGAAAATCCAACAGGTCCTTCTATGATTTCTAATTGATGTTTCTTTCCAAAAAAAATAACCTTTTGAATTAATAAACGAGAAACATTTAAATCATCAATAACATCAAACCAACCAAAGCGGACTTTTCTCTTTTTTATTTTATCTACTTCAATCCAATTCACAAGAGCTGCTATACGTCCAACTATCTCTCCTGATTTAATAGCAAGAAAAAACTTGGCTTCTGCATTTCGATAAACAGGATTTATGTCAGGATCAATGTTTTCTATTTCCTCATTTATAATAGGTGGTACCCAATAAGGATTATTTTTATAAAGTTTAAATGGAAAGGTAATAAAATCAAGATAGCCTTGCTGTGTATTTACTTCTTTGATGAAAATATTGTTTTCCATAAAAGTTAATTTTTTTTTGCTTTTTTATTTCTTTTTTTTTCGATTTTGGAATTTTTCTTAAAAGTTTTTTTGAATTGTTTTTCTTCTCTTTTACTTGACTTTGCATCAAGTTCTTCAGCTGATGTAAAGTCTTTGTGAAAATCTAAACGGTAGGAGATTCCAATATTGGCAATAAATTGATGTGGTGTATCTTTTAAACTTGATCCTAGTGTTGCTTCAATTTGAATATTGTTAGAATATAAGTGTGCTAAACCCAAACGAAATAGATTGTCACTAAATAAATCACTTTTTAAGCCCTGGTGTTCAATATAGACAGACCACAATTGGTCAAGTGTATGTGTTAAGGTAAGAATAAAGCTTTTTTCAGGATAGTCAGAAAAATAACGATTATAGCTAAAATTGGTCACAAAAACCCAAGAGCCTAAAAAATGGGATTGAGTAGAAATAGTTCCTCTTAAATGAAGAAAGGGTTCTTTATCAGCGGGCGCTCCAATATTTTGATAAAGAATTGGACGATATATTACTCCAAAAACATTATTATATGGGAAGGGATTATTTTTCTCAAAACTTATATTAGTTCCCAGGGTAAGAGAAATTGCGGGAACGAGTTCCCTTAGTTTAAAGCCATTATTTGCTTTCCAGCTATATCTATTAACTTTTTTTACTCTTTTAAAGGGATCGTATATTAAATACTTTAAACCTATGAAATTTTGTAAAAAACCTTTTTTATGATAATTTTTAGGAGTGGAAGATATTTTTGAATTTAGAGTACCCTTAAGATAGCTACCTTCATAAGTCAATTCTAGAGTTTCTTTTAAAAATCCCCATCTAACAGAAAGAAAACTAATTCCACCATTAAAAGTAGAGTTATTATAGCCGCTATGTCCATAACGTCTAAAGGCAAAGCCAGCTTCTGCTTGTACAACATTTTTTCCAACTGAAAATGCTCCTATAGATGCACCCGGACGATTCGAGTTTATCTGGTCTGTATACTGGGCAATTAATACGAAAGGACTTATTAAAAGGACAACAATGAAATTGATGCGAACCATAGGCCAAATATAATACAAGCCATACGGATAATAGTACATCATTTCTATTAATGAATGATAATTTCATTAAATTAAACACTAAATGGTTACTTTTGAAATTAACAAAATACTATTGGGCGTGCTTTTTAAGTTCTTACTAATTTTCTTCGGAGTAATTTATCTACTTCGTAAGGTTTCTCCATTTATGTTTAAGTTTTTAATTTCTAGCTTGTTAAAGAAGTCTGCAAAAGTCAAAAAAAATGAATCAAAAGAGAATTATTCAAAGAATAAAAAATCAAAACCTACCTCTGGGTCAATAGGTGAATATGTTGATTATGAAGAAGTTGAATAGAAGTAATCTCAAATCTATTTTTCTCCCACATAGTATAGTAATACTTGGTTTAGCCCTTGTTTCTTTACTATTTTATTTTCCTTTATTTTCAGGAAAAACCTTAATCCAATCTGACATAATTCAATATGAAGGAATGTCTCGTCAACTAAAGGATTATCGAGCTGATACTGGAAAAGAAACTTATTGGATAGATAATGCATTTGGAGGAATGCCAACATTTCAATTGGGGGCTAAATACCCTGCTGATTTTTTGTCTCCTATTTATTCTTTTTTCAGAATTTTACCCAGACCAGCACATATTTTATTTCTTTATTTTTTAGGAGCTTATTTATTGCTATTGATTCTCAAAAAACCATGGTATATAGCCCTATTTGGAGCTTTAGCTTTTGGTTTTTCCACTTATCTTTTAATTATTTTACAAGTTGGGCATAATACCAAAGCCTTAGCGATTAGTTTTTTCCCTTTTGTTTTTGGTGGGTTAGTACTGTTATTTAAGAAAAGATTGTTCTGGGGCTTCTTGCTTTCAACAATTGCTTTAGGAATGCAAATTAGGGCGAACCATTATCAAATGACATATTATCTTTTCTTTTTAATGGGTATTTTTATAATTGTATTTGCAATTCAATCTATTAAAGATAAAAAGATTAAATTTTTTATTAAACCTTTTTCTTTATTACTTATTTCTGGAGTTTTAGCTGTTGGTTTTAATGCTACTCCAATTTTGGCAACATTAGAATATACAGATTTTAGTACTAGAGGTGAAAGCGAATTAAAATTAAATTCTGATGGAAGTCCTAAAGAACAAAGTAGTGGATTGGATTACAACTATATAACAGAATATAGTTACGGTATTTTTGAAAGTTTAAACCTTATTATTCCAAGAATTCAAGGTGGAGGTTCAAGTGAAAACTTAGGTAAAAAACATGGTGTTTATGATTTTTTAAGAGGTCGCGGAGTAAGCCCTGAACAAGCTATTCAATTCTCTAAAAACACCCCAACTTATTGGGGTTCACAGCCTATACTTGAAGCACCTGCTTATATTGGAATAAGTGTATTTTTTTTTAGTCTTTTAGCTTTATTTTTTGTTAAAGGCCGATTAAGAAATACTCTAGCGATAGGAATTTTATTTTCTTTATTGCTCTCGTGGGGTAAAAATTTTGCGCCTTTAACTCAATTTTTTATTGATTATATTCCTTTTTATAATAAGTTTAGAGCCGTATCATCAATTCAAGTAATTTTAGAATTTTGTTTTCCAATACTCGCAGCATATGGAGTTTATTGGACTTTTGAATCAAAAGATAAGTTTGATTTAAAAAAGTTTATTAAAGTAGTGATTTTACCCATAACACTTTTGGGGACTCTTTATTTATTTCATGGTTTATTAAGCTTTTCTGGACCTAACGATGAATACTTTCAGAAAATTTATGGATTAGAATTAGTCACTCAAATTAAAGCAGCACGAATATCTATTTTTAAAGAAGATATTTTAAGAGGAATGATTTTTTGTTCAGTTTTAATTGGAATTATTTTGGCTTTTAAGTATAATAGACTAAAAAAAAGCACTGCTTTTATTAGTGTTATCTTAATATTACTAATTGATTTGCTAGGTATTTCAAATCGATATATTAGTTCAGATAAGTTTGTTTCTCCTCGACTTACTTCTGTTCCATTTCAAATTTCAGATGCCGATCGTGCAATCCAAAAAGACACTTCTCGCTATCGTGTTTTTGAGCCTCGTCTTGGGCTTACAGGATCTAGGACTGCCTATTTTCACAACAGCATTGGTGGATATCACGGTGCCAAACCCAGAAGATTAGAAGAGCTTTTTGATTATTACAATTCCAATCAAATATCAAGTATTTTAGATCTATTAAATATTAAATATGTTCTTTTTGAAAATAAAGAAACAGGGAATTTAGAACCTTTGCTAAATTCAAATGCTTTAGGTCCGGTTTGGACAGTAAATAATTTAAAAGAATTTTATTCTGCAGATGATATTTTAAATGAGGTTAAAGTTAATAATTTCAAAAAAAATGCTTTAGTTAGTTCAAATACTATTCCTAATGATATTTCTAGGCATTATATTTCAGACACATTAGCTTCAATACGTTTGATAAAATCTTATCCAAATAGTTTAACTTATTCTGTACAAAACACTAAAGAACAGTTTGCAGTTTTTTCTGAAATGTATTACCCTACAGGTTGGACAGCAAAAATTGATGGTAAAATATCTACAATTTATAATGTAAATTATGTTTTGCGAGGTTTGTCGATACCAGCTGGTGCATCCGAGATTATTTTTTCGTTTTCTCCACCATTAGTTAAGTATGGAACAATTTTCAGATGGATTACTTTGTTCTTGTTTTTAGGAATTCTCTCTATAATAGGTTATTTTAAATTTCGATAAGTAAAAAAGTATTGAGTATGGGAGTTATTGCCAAACAGTCTATTTATAATGTTATCAGTATTGCTTTAGCCTTCATGATTGGAGCTGCCAATATGCTTTTTTTGTACCCTAACTTCCCTGGTAAAGATTTTCAAGGTCTTGTGGTAGCTCTTTTAGCAAATTCAAATCTGATTCAGCCTTTTATCTCATTTGGTGTTCAGCATACTTTAATTAAATTTTTTAGCGATGCCAAAACAAAGGAGGATCAGGACCGTTTACTTTGGTTTGTAATTCTTTTTCCTTTATTAATATTAGTTATTATTCTTCCATTTTATTATGTGTATTATTCAGATATATTAGATTTTTTATCTAGCAATAATGGTACAGTCCTTCGCTTTCCTTTTATGATTATTTCCATTGCTATATTTACTGCTTATTTTGAAATCTTCTTTAGTTGGTTGCGTGTTCATTTTCAGTCTGTTTTTGGTAATTTTTTAAAAGAAGTTTATCCACGTTTATTAACATTTGCTCTTTTGCTTTTATTTGCTTTTAAAATTATTGATTTAAATAAATTTATAAACCTTTTGATATGGGGCTATTTTATCAGATTGATTATTATTTCAATTTATAGCTTTTACGTTTATTTTCCTTCTTTCCAATGGAAACTGCCTACTGCTTGGAAACCTATGTTGCGTTATAGTTTTTTGATTTTTCTATCGGGAGCTGCCGCTAGTTTTATTTTAGATATTGATAAGGCTATGATATATAAATTGACTGCAGATGAAAATGTTGCTTTTTATGCAGTTGCCGTATACATGGCTACTGTTGTCGAAGCCCCAGGAAGAGCCATGTTTCAAATAACTAGCCCTTTAGTAGCAAAAGCAATAAATGAAAAAGATTTTAATCGTTTAGAAGTTTTACTAAAAAAAAGCTCGCTTAATTTATTGATAATTTGCGGATTAGTTTTTATGATTATTAATCTAAATCTTAATGACTTTTATTTAATCATTAATCAAGAAGGTTATGCATCTGCATCGAGTGTGGTTATTTTAGTTTCCATTGGAAAATTATTCAGCATGTCTATGGGGTGTTTAAATAATATTATCAGCAATTCAAAATACTATGTTTATATATTTTGGTTTTCTATAAGTTCAGCTTTTTTAGCAGTAGCGTTAAATTTTTCTTTCATTCAATCAAATGGAATTCTTGGAGCAGCAATGGCTACTTTGATTGTAATTGTATTTATCAACTTTTGTAAGATTATTTTAGTAGCAGTTTTTTTTAAAATTCATCCTTATTCAAGAAAATCACTTGCTGTGGTATTCTTTATGTTTATTATTTATTTGTTGGTCTATTGGATCCCAACACTAATTCATCCAATATTTTCAATTGCTTCAAGAACGACATTGATTATTGGACTTTTTAGTATTCCATTGTTTTTATTAAGATGGTCTTCAGATTTGGAGTCCTTATTTCATGAAGTAAAATCTCGTTTATTTTAATTTTTCAGCTAGGTACATTCCAGTATAAGATTTTTTTAATTTGGTAATATCCTCTGGTGTTCCTTGCCCTACAAGATAACCTCCTTTGTCACCAGCTTCAGGACCTAAGTCTATCAGATGATCTGCACATTTTATAAGATCCAGATTATGTTCAACCACAACGATAGTATGTCCTTTTTCGATTAATGAATTAAATGATAAAAGTAATTTTTGTATATCATGAAAGTGTAATCCAGTTGTGGGTTCATCAAAAATAAAAAGAACCTTTTCTTTTGTGCTTCCTTGGCTTATAAATGAAGCTAACTTAATTCTTTGGGCTTCTCCACCAGATAAAGTGGCAGATGATTGCCCTAAAGTTACATATCCTAAACCTACACTTTGAAGAGGTTTAAGTTTTTGAATAATTTTTTGATTCTGATTTTCTTGAAAAAAAGAGATTGCGTCATCTACAGTCATTTTTAATAAATGATCAATGGAAATGTTATTATATTTAACTTCTTGTATTTCACTTTTAAATCGTTTACCGTTACAATGTTCACATTCTAAAACTACATCAGCCATAAACTGCATTTCTATTGTGACTGATCCTTCTCCTTTGCATAGATCACAACGTCCTCCATCTACGTTAAACGAAAAATGTTTAGGTAGATAATTTCTGGTTTTAGACAGTTTTAAAGACGCATATAATGCTCGAATTTCATCATATGCCTTAATATAAGTTACTGGATTGGATCTTGAAGAGCGTCCGATTGGGTTTTGATTTACAAACTCTACACTTTTCAGTGTATTTAGATCTCCAATAAGTTCCGTATGAGCTCCTGGCTTTTCAGAATAAATATCAAATGATCGCAATAGGGCGGGATAAAGAATTTTTTTAACTAAACTAGTCTTCCCACTTCCTGAAATTCCACTAATCACAGTTAAACACCCTAAAGGTATTGTAACATCAATATTTTTTAAATTATGTTCTCGACATCCGACTAAATTGATTTTTTTATTTGAAGTACGGCGTTTACTGGGAACATCTATTTTCTTATTTCCGTTTAGATAATCTGCTGTAAGACCTTTACTTTTTAAGATTGTTTTCATGGGTCCTTCAGCAATTATTTCACCTCCTAATGTTCCAGCCTCAGGACCAATATCAATAATTCGGTCTGCAGCTAGCATAATCTCTTCGTCGTGTTCTACAATAATGACAGTATTACCTAGATCCCTTAAGTTTTTTAAAACTTCAATTAATTTTTTATTGTCTCTAGAATGAAGGCCTATTGATGGCTCATCTAAAATATACATTGATCCAACTAGGCTACTTCCCAATGAAGTAGCTAATTGAATCCGCTGAGATTCTCCACCTGAGAGTGAGTTTGATCTTCTGTTTAGATTTAAATAACCAAGTCCAACCTCTTTAACAAATGAAAGACGATCATTAATTTCTTTCAGAAGACGATCCGCAATTTTATTGTCATGATTATCTAATTTTAAGTTTTTAAAAAATACACTTAAATCTTCTATTGATTTTTTCAGTAAATCAGGCAAACTCATTTCCTCAATTTTGACATATGAGGCCTCCTCTTTTAAACGCGAACCACCACACTTATTACACTTTGTTTTTCCTCTATATCGGGACAGCATTACCCGATTTTGAATTTTATAGTTTTTTGCTTCTATTTTTTTAAAAAAAGTATTTATTCCCTTAAAATAGGAATTACCTGACCAAAGAAGGTTTTTCTGCTCTTCTGTTAATTTAAAATAAGGTTTGTGAATAGGAAAATCAAATCTATATGCATTATTAATCATATCATTATGAAACTTCCGCATTCCTGTTCCTCTCCAAGGTGCAATGGCATTATCATAAATAGAAAGACTTGTGTCAGGGACTACTAGTTCAGGATCTATTCCTATTGTATCTCCAAAACCTTCACAGTTAGGACAAGCCCCTATTGGATTATTAAAGCTAAAAAAATGTACACTAGGCTGAACATATATCTTACCATCTAATTCAAATTTGTTAGAAAATTCTTTACGTATATTATCTTTAATAGTCAAAAGAGAACAATAACCTTTACCCTCATAAAAAGCCATTTCTATGGAATTAGCTAAGCGATTGTAAAAATCTTCTTCATGTCGAACAACTATCCTATCTATAACTAAATCAAAACCTTCTAATGGAGTCTTTTCTAGGGAATCTATACTCAGAGCTTCATTTTTATAATATATACGAGCAAAACCTTGTTGTATGAATATTTTAAGTTTATCAGTTAAACTTCGATTAGATTCTTCCTCAATAGGAGCAAGAAGCAAAAGTTTTTCACCTGTTTTTATCTTTTTGATTTGTTCAATAACATCATTAACGTCATCTTTTCTAACTTCCATATTAGTTGTTGGAGAATACGTTTTTCCAATTCGTGCATAGAGTAATTTAAGATAATCGTAAATTTCTGTTTTAGTTCCAACAGTAGATCTAGGATTAGAGATATTTACTTTTTGTTCAACAGCAATAGCAGGTGCTAGCCCTTTAATAAAATCAACTTTAGGTTTGTTTAATCGACCCATAAATTGACGCGCATATGAAGACAAGCTCTCAACATATCTGCGTTGTCCTTCTGCATATAATGTATCAAAAGCAAGAGATGATTTACCAGATCCTGATAAACCAGTAATAACGGTCATTTTATTTCTAGGAATAGCAACATCTAAATGTTTTAAATTGTGAAGATGTGCTCCTTTTATGATTATATGTGTTTTCGGATCGTAATCCAAAATATTTTTCATAGTATTTTTAAAGGCCCTAAAATTACAACATTAATAAAGTTTTTTTATCTAGAAGCTTCTAAAAATAACAGATAATTTTAAGTAAAAAACATTTAGGTTTTGTCTAAAAAATTAAAAAAACCTATATTTGTTAAAAATATGTAAACTTATAATACAAAATTACTTAAAACGTTACGGAGTTTTAATGGCAATTATGCCAAAAGTAATTTTATTATGGATACATATAACACGTCTTTACCAACTGACGGAACTTTAGTTCAACAATACATTTCAGGTTCTGAGATTGCCTTAGAAGACTTGATAAATCGTCATAAATCACGTATTTTTAATTTTATCAATTCGAAAGTTAGAGACCGCGACACAGCAGAAGATATTTTCCAGGATACTTTTATAAAAGTAATTAAAACACTAAAAAATGGTGTTTACAATGAGGAAGGAAAATTTTTACCATGGGTAATGCGGATCGCACACAACTTGATTATTGATTTTTTCAGAAAAAATAGTCGTATACCTATACTTGAAAACAATGATGAATATGACTTTTTTCAATTCATTTCCGACAGCACACCCAATGCAGAGAATGTATTAGCAAGCGATCAAATTGTTAAAGACCTACAAAAACTTATTCAGGAGCTTCCAGATGATCAAAAAGAGGTCTTAATTATGCGCCTGTATCGGGATATGAGTTTTAAGGAAATTGCAGAAAACACAAACGTAAGCATCAATACTGCCTTGGGTAGAATGCGTTATGCAATCATAAACCTCAGAAAGTTAGTTGCTGAACATAAAATTATTCTTGAAGCTTAGCAATTTTAAAGATATTTTGTCGTTAAATTAAGTATATATCTATTTATGACAAAAAATTACAAACCAACTAAAATTATTGTTTCAGATTCCTTAGCTCCACGAAAAATAGTGATTGATCGTATTTTAACTTTCTCTAAATCCTATAAAGAACACCAAACTCAATTTTTATTTTTCAATAAACTAAGAAATTAATTTTGCTTCAAAAGATCATTTATCACCGATTTTCTTCCAATACTTTTAGTTATAATATCTTTTTCTATATTCCATCCACGTGCAGGAGAATATTCCCTACCATACCAAATAATTTGTAAATGTAGATTATTCCATTTCTCTTTTGGAAATAAACGTTTTGCATCTTTTTCAGTTTGAACGACATTTTTACCTATACTAAGTCCCCAACGATACATCAATCTATGAATATGAGTATCAACAGGGAAAGCAGGGACACCAAATGCTTGAGCCATCACTACACTTGCTGTTTTATGTCCAACAGATGGCAAAGCTTCAAGTGCCTCAAAACTCTGAGGAACTTGACCATTGTGTTTATCCAACAAAATATGAGATAATTCATAAATTCCTTTGGATTTCATTGGAGATAGACCTATTGGTCTTATAATATCTCTAATTTCTTCTTTACTCAATTTGATCATAGCTTCTGGATTATCTGCAATTGCAAAAAGAATAGGAGTGATTTTATTTACTCGAATATCTGTGCTTTGAGCAGATAATAAGACTGCAATAAGTAATGTGTAAGGATCTTTATGATCTAAAGGAATTGGAATCTCAGGATATAGATTTTCTAAAGTTTCGATTGTAAATTCAATTTTTTCTTTTTTTGTCATTACTATTTATTTATATTCGAAATTACTAAAAAACACTATGATTATGAATACACTTAAAGCAGGAGATTCAGTTCCTTCATTTATTGTTAACGACCACTTGGGTAATCAACAAAGTATAGCCCAATATAATGGCTATAAAATAATTATTTTCTTTTATCCTAAAGCAAATACTCCAGGTTGTACAGCAGAAGCTTGTGATTTAAGAGACCATTTTAAAGAGTTAAAAGATGCTGGATATGTGTTATTGGGAGTAAGTGCAGATTCTGAGAAAAAACAAAAGAGTTTTGCGGATAAATTTGAATTTCCATTTCCATTATTAGCAGATACTGAAAAAGTAGTGATCGATGCTTTTGGAGTTTGGGGTCCTAAAAAATTTATGGGAAATGAATATGATGGAATCCACAGAAAGACATTTATTATTGATGAAAAAGGAAAGGTTGAACGTGTAATTGATAAGGTAAAAACTAAAGAACACGCTGCCCAAATCTTAAAAAATTAGACTATTTTTTATTTCTTAAGACCAAACATATCTTCTTTACGTATCATTTCAGCAATACCGTCTGGTAGTTCTTTTTCCCAGCCCTGCTCTTTGTTTTTTATTTTCTGAAGAATTTCTCTAGATAAAATTGAAAGATAATTTTCTTCATAATCAAAAATATCAACGATTTTACCATTGTATTTAAAGAATTTATAAAAATCTTTCATACGAGGATGCAATTTAAGATTGTTACTTGTAGTTATCTTACCTGATTCAGCTTCTCGCATTGGATATAGGTATACTTTAAGATTATTATAAAACATTTTTCCAAATGCTTCAAGTATTCCACCACTTAAATCTTGGTAATATTGTTCATCAAAAATTTCAACAAAGTTACTAACACCCATTGCGAGGCCAACTTGTTTTTTAGTGTATTTAGAAAAATAATCAACTAATTTGTAGTACTCTTGAAAATTAGATATCATTACCGTATGTCCCAATGAACAAAGAAGCTTTGCTCGATCCATAAAATCCTTTTCATCAATTTCACCGTGAGCTCTTAAATTAGATAAAGTTATTTCAAAAATAACTTCAGTTTTTTCAGGATTAACGTTTTCTTGCTTAGAAAAAATCTCATATGACTTTTCAAACATATCAATATTCACTTTAGTCACTGGCCGAAAACTACCTCGAAGAGCTAAAATATTTTTTTTGTATAATATACGAGCCGGAAGAATGTTGTTTCCATTTGGATCAAACATAACGGCATCAGTCATTCCGTTTCGAATAAGCTGTAAGCTTATTAAACGATTATCTACATTCTCAAATCTAGGTCCTGAAAAATTGATAGTATCTATTTCAATTGCTTCATTATCAATGTGATCGTATAAATATCTGAGTAATTTTTTAGGATTATGATGTTTGTAAAACGCCCCGTACACTAAATTAACACCCATAAATCCTAAAGCTTCCTGTTGGAGGCGAGCTTCTGCTTGGTGAAAACGTAAATGTAAACTGATCTCACTATATGGTTCGTCTGGTCGAGTTTGAAAACGAATTCCCATCCATCCATGACCTTTATATTTTTTAGCAAAGTCAATAGTCGTGACTGTATTCGCTAGAGTAAAAAACATTTTATTAGGATGGTTTTCTTTTGGAATACGATTTTCGAGTAGCTGCATTTCATGGGAAAGCATTTTACCTAAACGCGTTTCTGTAACATAGCGTCCATCTATTTCCTCACCATATATAGTATCACTAAAATTTTTATCGTAAGCGCTAATAGTTTTAGCAATTGTTCCTGAAGCACCACCTACTCGAAAAAAGTGCCGAGCGACTTCTTGACCAGCACCAATTTCAGCAAATGTACCGTAGATATAATTATTGAGATTGATGCGAAGAGCTTTAGCCTCTATTGAAGGTTTGTTGTCAAAACCTGTATCTCCTTGAATAGTTACCTCCATTATGTAAATTTATTACACTTCAAAAATACAAAGTTCCGTTATATATAAAAGCAAAACTTTACCTTTGTTTCATATATGTTAAGAATTCATTTTTTAGGTACAGGAACATCACAAGGAATTCCCGTAATTGGAAGTAAACACCCAGTTTGTTTGAGTTCTGATTCAAAAGATAAACGTTTACGAGTATCAGTATTAATTCAATGGGAGGATACAAATTTAGTGGTTGATTGCGGTCCTGATTTTAGACAACAAATGTTACGAGTTGATTGTAAATCAATAGAGGGAATACTTTTTACCCATGAACATGCCGATCACACTGCTGGTATAGATGACATTCGTCCTTTCTTTTTCAAACAAGGAGATATCCCCGTCTATGCAAACAAGCGTGTAATTGAAAACCTTTCTAGACGCTTTGATTATATTTTTTTGAATGATAATAAATATCCTGGGGCTCCTTCTGTAGATTCAAATATAATAAGTCCCAACACCTCTTTTTTGTTTAATACTAAAATTATTGTTCCAATAGAAGTAATGCACAATACACTTCCTGTTTTAGGGTATCGAATTAATAATTTTGCATATTTAACAGATGTAAAAACAATCAATGAGAAAGAACTACTCAAATTACAAAATCTAGATGTTTTAGTATTAAGTTCTTTGCGAATAGAATCACACCCAAATCATCTTAATCTTAATGAAGCACTTGTCTTGATTGAAAAACTTAAACCTAAACGTTCTTATTTAACTCACATAAGCCATTTAATGGGGTTCCATGAAGAAGTCAACAAGAAACTTCCAAAAAACGTTTTTTTGGCTTATGATACACTTACTATTACATCTAATTAAATTATAAATCAATTTTTTTAATATTTATGAAGTTTAAAATTTTACTATATCTTTTTGTTTTTGTTTGTGTTATTCTTTTTTTTCAAATTATTAATACTAATAAAATTTTAAATCATCAGGACACATTGATTCAAAACCAATATAAAAAAAACATTAAATTAAATGAATCTCTTGATAAAATTAAAGAATCATCAAGAACTGATTTTTATTTTTCTTTAAATAGTATTAAAAACACTAAAAAATTGTCCGAATTAGAAGAAATACCGAATCAAATTGATCAAATTACTAATCAACTGTTTACCTATAATACCAATGGAAAACTAAGCATGTTGTTTCCAAAGCTTTCAAATGACAGTACTTTTCTTATAAATCATGTAAAATTAATTAATGAAGAATGGCTACTCTTAGGACTTCAGAGTGACATTTCATCGTTTCACGCTCTTATTAAATATACTAAGAACAAATCAGACACTTTTGAGTTTGAATTGCTATCCTTTTTTACAAAACCATCATAAGTTTGTCTTATTTAACCACTTAATAAGATTAGCGAAATTTTCTTGAGAAATAGTATGTCCATCTGGGTATTCATGATATTGAATTTCAGAGTATTTTTTACTTAATGGCAATATGCTTTCCCTTGCTTTTAAAACAGGGATAACTTCATCATTAGTACCATGTGCTGCATATGCAATAAACTCTGGTTCTTTATCGGCATTTATACTTTCGTGAATGAATCCACTAAGAGCTATAATACGACGTATTTTATCTGGAAACCTAAAACCTAAAGCCCAACTTAATATGGCTCCTTGACTAAAACCTAACAAGCTAATATCGTTTAAATTTAAAGCATATTTTTTTATTAATTCATCAATATTTTTAATAATGAGATCTACTGCTGTCCATGCAGTATCATTTTCTGATCTAATTTCTCCATTAGTATTAATACTGAGTGGGTACCAAGCGAAACTTTTATCCCCTAATGATAAAGGGGCTTGAAGGGCAATAATAGTATGATTTTTGGGGAGATAGGAGGCGAATGAAAACAAATCATCTGCATTACTCCCATAGCCATGTATTAAGAACACAGCAGGTCTTTTATTATCAGAATTTCCATTATTTTGAATTCGGTATTCTAACATGAATTTAAAGTGTATTGAACTCTATTCGGTTTCCACGAATGCAACCGTAAACAGTTCCTTTAACTTGAGTTTCGATATACATGCAGTTTTTAGAAGTTGAGTGGAGCAATTCTTTAGTGAATTTTTTTAATCCTTTTGGATTGAAGAGTGTTAAATCGGAATTAACACCAATCTCTAGAGGTAAATTCTTGATACCAAACCGAGATTTTCCTCGAGTTAAAATCGAAATAACTTTTTCTAATGGAAAATAAGTTTGTAAAGTTCCAAATGCAGCTTCTAACCCAATACTTCCTTCTTGTGAACGAACAAAATCTAAATTTTTCAACTCTGGATTAATTGGTTGATGAAGGCTTGTCACCATATCAATTGTCCCATCTAATAGACCTTCTCTGAGTGCACGTCTATCAGAAGTAGTTCGAATGGGTGGAATTATTTTAAAATCAGAATTAAAATCCGTTAAATTTTCATCAGTAAATGTCAAATGTGGAATTCCGACACCACAGCTCACATTTAACCCCTTTTTTTTAGCAACTCTTATCAAATCTACACTTACAGAAGAAGAAATAAAGGGAATATGAAGCTTTCCCTGTGTATATTTAAGTAGCTGTAAATCTCTTGCTAATATTGTAGTTTCGGAAATTTCAGGGATTCCTTTAAGCCCTAGATTGGTACTTACAAAACCTTCATTCATCTGTCCATTATTACTTAAAGATAGATCTAGTGGATATGCTTGAATCATGCCTTTAAAGCTTTGAATATAGTCTAAAGCAATGCGTAATAAATTAGGATTAGTAATGGCTGTTTTATAATCACCGAAAGCTACTGCTCCTGCTTTATGCATATCATATAATGAGGCCATTTCTTTACCCTCAGCATTTTTTGAAAGCACTGTGCTAATATGCAAAGCAGTTGCATTTTCAGTGTTACTTTTTAATAAATGACTTACATCTGCATGAGAACCTATTACAGGATCTGTGTTTGGGTTTAATACAATATGTGTAAATCCACTTTTAGCTGCTGTTAATAAACCATTAGAAAGAGTTTCGCGTTCTTCGTAGCCAGGTTCTCCAAAGGAAACACTAGGATCAAACCAACCTGAAGAGAGGTGTAAATCATTAGCTTCAAAAATTTTGTCTGCATCTTCATCAAGATGGTCTTTTATTTTACGTACGATACCATCAACAATGTAAACATCATTTTTTTTATTGTGAAAAGAACTCTTTTCATCAATAATAATTGCATTCTTAAGAAGTAGCTTCATGTATAATATATCATTGCAAAAATAAGAAACAATTTCAAAAAACCTGTATCTATAAAAATACTTATTAAGTAAGTTTTTTAATTCTAAACTGTAAAAGATCGTTTGTACCTTTTTGAGCAAGACAATTTATAGCTTCATCATCCAATTGTAATAATCTTGAATATCCTCCAGTCACCTGAGCATCTTGCATCAGAATGATTAATTTGCCTTCAGGTGTACATTGAACTGTTCCGGGTAAGACAGGCGCAGTCCAAATTTGTGGAAGTTTAATTGTAATTTTTTCCTTTAACTGATACCCCATTCTATTATTTAAATGACTTAAATGAAACTTTTGAAAGCTTAACTGATGTTTTATATTCTCAGGTAGTAAATTAAATTCAGGACCCTCGTATGCAGTTAATATGTTTTTATCAAAATTCATCATGGTGTGTTTAATAACTGCACCCTTAAATAAATTAAAAGATAATTTTTTAATAGGTATTACGGTTCGTTTACTAATTCTTTCAATAGTAGTAATTCCTTTAAATTGACTTCTACTTCCTAATATTTTTTGGGTCTGAAGCCCTCCAAGCACAGATAGATAAGTTCTAGAGCCGCTAATAGCATTGCCAAATTGTAAAATATCCATTTTCTTAATTCCAATGGGTTTATTCATTTCTAGGGAAAATCCGTTAAGTTTCGGATCCATAAAAGCACCTGTAATTGCGATAAAAGTATCTTCGTGAAAGCAAATTTTAGGTCCTTTAAAGCTCATTTCTAAAACTGCAGAATTAGTTAGATTATTTAATAGTCTATTAGCCCAAGAGAATGATTGTTGATCCATAGCACCAGATATGGGTACGCCAAAGTTTTTAAATCCTATTCTTCCTTTATCTTGAACAGAAGTGTAAAATCCAGAATTAATGATCTCAATCATGCTATGTTAATTTAAAAGATCCCTCAATGATTTTATTTTCGATATTTTTAAATTCTATTATAGATATTGCTTTAAATGAGAGTGTATCTCCAGATTTAGCAAAGCAGTATGGCTTTTTATTAGGATTAAATAAGACAACAGGAGTTTTCCCAATGATATGCCATCCTCCAGGGCTTATTTCAGGATAAATTCCAGTTTGATTCCCACCAATAGCCACAGAGCCTCTTGGTACTTTTAAAATGGGTCTATTTTTTCTTGGAAAAAATAATTTCGAATCCAATCCATCCAGATATAAAAAACCAGGTAAAAACCCAATAAAACAGACCCAATAAAGACCTCTAGAATGTATTTCAATCACCTGTTTTGGACTTAAATTTAGCTTTTGACTTAACCATTCTAAATCCTGGGCGAATTCACCTTCGTAGCAAACGGGAATTTTCCAATGTCGATTAGAATTAGGCTTCTTAAAGTCAATTGAAAAATATATTATTGATAAGGTTGAAAATAGAAAATCTTTAGATAAATTTTTTTTATTCCATTCAATCAAAAGAGAATGATAACCAACTGTAATCTGAGAAATTTCTTTTAATTTATTTTCTAATTCAGCTTTAAAAGTTATAATTTCAATAAGTAATTTTTGAGATGGCTTTTGATTCCATTCCAACAACAAAGCTTTAGGGTGAAGTTTGAAAATAGAAAAAGGTAGAGAGAAGGAATTCATTTTATCTTTTTTGTGCAATTCTATCCATTTTTAAAATAAATTTTAAATTTTTTAAAGTATTGAAGTGATCACCGTGAATACATAAGGTTTTTGGGTTTATAGATATCCAATTCCCACTTTGTGTTTGAACTTTTTTATTATATACCAAGTGAAAAAATTGATCGTATAATTCTGATTTATCTGAAATTATAGCTTGCGAATCTGTTCGAACAACTAATTGACCACTGTCCTGATAACGTCTATCAATAAAAGCTTCATGCCAAACTTTTAAACCTCTTTCTTTAGCTAAAATATCAATTTGTCCGTTAGGCAAGGTATAGATTATTGAATTAGGGCTCAAAGACTCAATTACATCAATCATAACTAAAGCGGTTTGTGTATCGTTTATACATTTAAGATATAAGGCACCATGGGGCTTGACATGATGTAGTGGTGATGATCCTAATACATTCAAAAAACTCAATAATTGTTCGCTTAGACTCTTAAATAAAGTTGAAGTTTCAATTTCCATTGATTTACGACCAAAATTTTTTGGATCTGGATAGGAGGGATGAGCTCCTAATAAGACATTATTTTTTTTAGCTAAAGCCACGATACGATTCATTTCGATAAAATCTCCTGCATGTCCTCCACAAGCAATATTGCATGAGTCTATTAAAGGCATAATTTCGGATTCAATTCCTGTACCTTCTCCTAAATCAGCATTAATATCATATTCTTTCATCTTTAAAAATTTTGATAAACATACCATAAGCTTCTAGTACTTAAAATAAGAGTAACAATTACTACTATTAAACCAAGTACATTTTGAAAAAAATTATTCTTCATTACACCCAGAAGAGTTGATTTATTCATAACCCAAAGTAAAATTGTAACAATAATTGGCAAAAGAATACCGTTTGTAATTTGTGCAAATTGAATTATGAAAATTAATTTTAATCCTGTAGCGGAAATCATAACACCAAATAAAATAACAAATGCCCATACCCTTTGAAAGTTTAATGATTTTAAGTCGGTTTTCCATCCCATACAACTACAAACGACATACGAGGCAGCTAAAGGAGCTGTGATAGTACTGGTTATTCCAGCCGCAAAAAGACCTAGGGATAAAAAGTACTTTGCAGATGAACCAAATAAAGGTTCAAGTCCAAAGGCCAGATCAGCAGCACTTTCAATAGTATTAGTTTTAATAGAAGCCGCTGTAATAATAATACTAAGTGAAATTATACCGCCCAATGTTAAAGCAATAATCATGTCTTTGATAGCGTAGGGGAGGTCGGTGCTTTTGGACCACTTTTCACGAACTAATTCTGTGTGAAGAAATAAATTATAGGGAACAATTGTTGTACCCACTAGTCCAATAATACTCAATAGACTTCCTTTTGGTATTGAAAATCGAAATAACCCATTAAAAATTTCAAGAAAAGAAGGTCCTGTTGCAATGGATGTTGTCAAAAATGAAATACTCATTAGAATAACAAGAATAATTAAAGATCGTTCGATGATTTTATATTTTCCAATCCAAAGTAATCCTCCTGCCAAAAGTCCAATAAATACGGAAAATAAATTAATTGAAATTTCACAAACAAGGAAGTGCTGTTTCCCAAAGAGCGTTTCGAGTCCTAAAATCGCTCCACTTATATTTCCCGCTTCATAAGCAGTATTCCCTATCATAATGGCAGTTAAAATGAGACCCAATAATATTCTACGGAGCCAAGGAGATTCAATATCCTCTTTAATAACCTGAGTGATGCTTTTTTGTCCAATAATTCCTAAACGAACAGTCATTCCTTGAAGTAAAATAGCAACTATTACAGACACTAAAATTGTCCAAAGTAGATCTAAACCATAATTTGATCCTATGATTGTACAAAGTGTTACTGTGCCTGGACCAATGAAAGCAGCCGCGATTAAAGGACCTGGTCCAGTATTCCTAAGGAACTTTTTAAGCATTAGAAACTATTTTATATAAAGGTAGTTTTATGTTTGAGATTTTTTTGAAAAAGGAATTATTTAAATCCTTCATAAACTCCAAGTCCAAATAATGCAAAATCATATTTAACAGGATCTTTAGGGTTCAATGATCTTA
>CAJWAE010000023.1 GCA_913020075.1 uncultured Flavobacteriaceae bacterium | reverse complement strand
TATACCCATTTCACCAGGGTATCCCCAAAAGGAAAATAGATTTATTTTGAAGGGGTGGGGGTATTGAATTAGAGAATATTTCTAGATTTTTTAAGCTTTTTACATCAAGCTCTTAATTTATCTACATAAGATACATCGACGATCATCTACTCTAAGCCATACTAACAGCTATTGGTTAATTAAACATTAATCTTATCAGCATAGGTGTTCATAAAAGATTCTCAATTAATAATCCAATAATTAAAATAGAATTTAGATTTGAATATGAATTCAATTTATACTTCTAAATATTTTAAATCAATACTTCCTGAACGATTAGCTAGGATAATAACTGAAAGGAGAGAGTATCTAAATATTACTCAAAAAGAGCTTGGAGTTAGGTGTCATTTATCTGAGCACATGATAAAAAAAATGGAGAAAGGGAGGCATGATTTTAGATTAACAGAGCTTGAGAAATTAAGTTTTGGATTAGAAACTAGTGTTAAGTATTTTTTTGCTGTTTTATGACATAAAAAGTAGCTTTTAATATTTTCAATATTTATCAAAAAACACCATATTTTAATCAAAAATGGAAAAAAATGAGCAAAAAACGACGGAAATTGATCAAAATTGATCAAAAACATGAAATTTTAAAATTCAGTATAAAGCATTTTCAGCAAACGTATTATCGTATAAAGTATTTCATTTGGCTTTAATTTTATTATTTTAATAAAATGCCAAAATATCAATTATCTAAATCAACTTTTATAAGAGGTCTTCAGTGTGAGAAGTCTCTCTATTTACATAAAAAGCACTACAACTTAAAAGATCCAACGTCCCCTTTTTTACAAGCAATATTCGACCAGGGAAATAGTGTTGGAATATTAGCACAATCATTATTCCTCGGTGGTGTAGATGCATCTCCTGAGAGTCATTTTAAAGTTTATGATTCTGTAGGAAAAACAAAATCTTTTCTAGATCAAGGTGAAGAAATAATCTATGAGGCTACTTTTCTTCATGATGGAGTGATTGTAGCACTAGATGTTTTGGTTAAAGATGCTCGGGGATGGAAAGCATATGAAGTTAAGAGTTCTACAAGTGTTTCTGAAACCTATGTAAAAGACGCTGCTATTCAATATTACACAATAGTCAACTCAGGAATTGATTTGAAAGATATATCTATCGTCTACATCAATAATCAGTATGTTAGGGAAGGAAAATTAAAAATAGATGAACTCTTTACTATTGAATCTGTAAAAGATAGAGTCTTAGAATACCTCCCAGTTATTCCCAATGAAGTGTCAAGACTCAAAAGAGTAATTGAAAAAACCTCTGCGCCGGATGTAGAAATTGGCACTCATTGCTCAAAGCCATATGTCTGCGATTTTAAAGGAACTTGTTGGAAAAATATTCCAGAGTACTCTGTCTTTAATATTGCCAATCTTAAAACTACAAAAAAGTTTAATTTCTATAATAAAGGGATAGTAACACTAGATCAAATAGAGCTCAGTGAATCAACATTAAGTCCTAATCAGATCCTCCAAGTGCAATCAGAAATTGAAGGAACCTCGTACATTGACAAAGACCAAATAAGAAAATTTACTAGTAATTTAAGATATCCTATTTACTACCTAGACTTTGAAACAATTGGTCCATCTATTCCAATCTTTGAGGGCAGTAAACCATATCAACAATTGGTTTTTCAATATTCACTGCATATTCAAGAAGTATCAGGTTCGACAACAATTCACAAGGAATATTTGGCAGATCCTAAAGAAGAACCAAGAATTAGGTTTGTGGAACAACTCATAAAAGACTGCAGTAACATTGGAGATATTTTGGTTTATAATATTGGATTTGAGAGGGCGAAACTCAACGATTTAATAGAAGTGTTTCCTCAATACAGTAATGATTTGAGAGGTATTATAAAAAGGCTCAAAGACTTAATGATTCCTTTTCAACAGAAGTGGTATTATACACCAGAAATGAGAGGGAGTTATTCAATTAAACAGGTTCTCCCGGCATTAGTTCCTGAGCTCTCCTATAATGATCTTGAAATTAATGAAGGAGGAAATGCATCTAACACATTTTTGTCAATGGTAAATGGGACCTTTAAGGGAAATGAATCACAAACGCGCAAAAGCCTCTTGGAGTATTGCAAAATGGATACATATGCGATGGTTAAAATTGTGGAAAAACTGAACGAGATTAAATGAAAAGGTAATAACAATTTAAATAATTAGTAAATGTCCATGAAGAATAATATTCTACCGGTAGAGTCAATTCAAGAAAGAGATATAGATTTAATTCTCCTTGAGGAATTTAATGTTGATAAGGGGTTTTGCAATTGGTTTGTTGACAAATTAAAATTACCGCTTTTTGAAAAACACAATATTGCTTGGAGAAGTATATCTGACTTTGGTCTTGGCGAAACAGATATATTATTTTCATACATCTCAAAGGGTGAAATCATATATGTGTTAATAGAAAATAAATTAGACGCTTCTTTTCAAGAAAATCAATATGATAGATATTTACAAAGAGCCAATAAATACGTTGAAACTAAAAAATGTCAAAAGGTCTTTTGTGTTTTAATAGCTCCTATATATTATTGTGAAAATCAAGAGGATTTTAAAACGTTTCTGTCATATGAAGAAATTTCAGACAAACTCAGGGATTCTAAATCAGACAGGAATATTTTTAAAAGCACATTGTTAAATATTGCAATTGAAAAGTTAAGAAGAGGGTATAAACCATTAAACGCTCCAATTGTTCAAGAATTTTGGAACTTATACTGGGAATATAAAGAAAAAAAATATCCTAGTTTAGAAATGAAAAAACCAGGGATTGTACCTGCCAATAGTGATTGGCCAATGCTATATGATGAAAGGTTAGGAAAAAAAATAGTCTTTTACCATAAATTTGCTCAAGGAAATATAGATGTAACATTTATTGGTTTTTCAAATTCTTTTGAAACTAGGATTAAAGAAGTTATTCCAGATTGGACAACTTTCAAAAAATTCCCTAAAAATTTTGCAATAAGAATATCCACTGGCAAAGTTGATAGAAAATCAAGCTTCAATAATCAAATTTCTAAGATTGATAATGGATTAAAAAACATTGAAAAAATTAGAGACTGGATAATTGAAAATAAGATATTAGAATCATAATAATTGCTTAAAATCTAATTTATTTAAGATGTGTTTTTAGGGATATTATCTGATTAAATAAATCCTCCAGTAATTTATCTTTATTTAATTCCGACTTAATGTATAGCGGAATTAATGGTGGTGATCCAATGATATTATATAATCTAGGAGGCGATTCATTCTCTAGTTTTTTTAATAGATTATTAAGTTCCATGTGAGTTTTTGGATTATTCCAATTACCGCTATCATCTTTTCCAAAAATCTCCAGCCATAAAGGTGTGTTGGCTTTTGAAAACCAGAGTTTACTATCAAATTTTATCTTACAATTATAGTGTCCATAAGTAAAGTATCTATGGTAAATATATTTTGATGCTCCTCTGTTTAATCCCTTCGTTGAAAAAGTTTTAAGCTGTTTACCATAATCAACCACCTCATCAACTAAGTCACATAAATCTGAATTTCTTTTTCCGTAAACAGGTGATATCTCTTCTTTAGAAAAAGGTTTGAATGAATTAGTATCTATGGAGGAACACAATCCTATCAATTGTTTTATATCAGATTCTATTTCGGAGCCTTCGGTAACACTTTTTTTAATCTTATCTAAAACTGGTCCCCATGTTAAAATGAAAATGGAATTATTTGGATTTAATTCAATTTTCTGACCATTGAGATCATCAATTTCTTTAAATGGAATATTAGCTCCTTTAAGACGACTAATTAGCTCCATATAAAGGGAGTATTTTCTTGCTTGAGGAGCTAAGAAAACTAATGCTGAAGGAGTTTTAGGATCTAATCTGGAAATATATGTTTCAGGTTGATTTTTTGTTAAAGATGCCCAAAATTTTGCCTCAACAATACATACTGGAGATGAATTAGAATCATATCCAATTAAATCAGGAATTGCTTTATCATCAGAGCTGTGAACTTGAGTTGTAAACTTTAACCTATCGTCAAGTCTGTTTTCAAATTTATTAACTGTTTTACAGAAAGCCTCATTGGCTTCATTTGATCTATTTAAAATAATATTCAAGGCCTCCGATGCAAGATTTTCCTTTTGAGTTACAAAACGTTCAGCTAGAGATCCTAGTAGTGATTTATTCATGATTAAATGTAATGAATTATTTGAAATCCCCCATTTTGTTATACTTAGCAACAACATAGTAAGTGTCATTACTTAGGGCAATTCCAAATCCAATCTTACTGCATTTTTTACACAAAACCTGATCTAAAGTTACTTTTTCAATATCATCTTCAGATAAGACCCAAAATACAGAGGCATTTATCATAAGGTTTGAAGTGTTTTTGAAATAGTTTTTTGGAGCATAAAAAATTAACTCTCCTTGTCCACCTTTCGTTGGACTATGTTCTGGTTTATTCGTCTTTGTTAAGTATTCTGCCCATTGTTGAGCCTCGTCTGTTAATTTTTGATCAAAAACGAGTGGTTTGTATTCAAAATAGCTTCTGTGTATGTTTTGAAAGTTAATGGCATCCTTAATATTTTTCAAAAGGAGCATTTTCTCTTCAGAATTTGAAGCTAGGTATCCTTTTACAGCTAAAGATGATGGTGTTTGTGCTATTCCAAATAAAGGAATTAGCATTAATAATAATAGATTTTTCATAATAGTATATTTTAAGTTTATACTATTATCCAGAACCTCTCGTATTTGGTCTGTATTTGGTTAAAATGTTTTTAAGAAAGAGTGTTTATTGGTTTTTTCGTACCTTATAGATATCTAAAACCAAACAAATGAAAAATTTTATTAGAATCTTCGTATTAATTGGATTTAGTTTAATATCAACAGCTTTTACATTAAATAATACTCTGGATAGGCCAATTGAAAACACTATATCTCAAAGTGAGTATTGTGAAGGCTGGGAAGAAGGTTATTGTGAAGGCTATAAAGATATCAAAGGTGAATTTTCAATATGCCCTATAACTCCATTATGTCCAATGCCAGAGATATTCAAAGATTCCTGGAAAGATGGCTACCATCGTTCTTTCTTGGCAGGAAGGAAAAAGGCAATGAAAGAATAATTTATTCTTACTTAAGATTCAATTATCATTTAGATATTCACCTATTTAATAATTTTTAAATATTTAAAAAATTATTAAGACATATACTTTTAAATTGTGCTTAGATGTCTAGAGTAATTTGGTTATATACCGTTATACCAGCTCTAACCTGAAAAGAAACGTCTAAAATGAGCGTTTTAGTTACGACAGAAAATAATTCTTTACGATAGTGTACACCGTTATACTTATTTCTAATTATTTGTATATTTAACTGACTAAAAACCAGCTCTATCAAAAAGTATATTCTGTTTTTATTGTTTTTTCTAGTAATAGACTGTTCTCCTGAAATAATGGAGGATAGTAATGCTGCTCCAGCAGCTTTTTATAACCTTGCTGTTAGTTCATCTGAAGGAGGAAATATTAGCACAACTGGAGGATCTTATGAATCGGGATCAATTATTACAATTACAGCTACCCCAGAACAAGAGTATGTGTTTTCAGGGTGGATGGGAATTGAATCTACAGAAAACCCTCTTACGATAACGGTTAATTCTGATCAGAACATAGCCGCATCATTTCAAAAAAGAAAGTACCCTCTTGTAGTTAATGTTAACGGAGCAGGTACCGTCCAAGAAGAAATTGTAAGCACCGGTAAATCTACAGACTATGATAGTGGAACTGTTGTCAAACTTACTGCTGTTCCAAGTAGTGACCACGCTTTTTTTAGCTGGGATAATAGCAGTTCTGTGGATACGATAAACCCTATACAAATAACTATTGATGGAAATAAAACAGTAGGCGTAAACTTTGATTATCAAACAGCACGAGATCTTGTAGGAACTTGGGAATTTCAATTAGAAGAAAGTGCGACTGGAAAATCCCACGGTTATATCACAATGAGAATATCCATTCAATTGAATATTTTATTTACGATGGTTTTAAATGGTGTGACTACCCAAATTTACTCCCAGCTAAACTCGTTGAATAGCAACACTTTTGCAATGGGTAATTTTGGAGTACTTACAAATGTAAATTTCACCTCAGCTACATCACTAAATTTTAATGTGGTTACTCTTCCACCCAACAGTACTCCTCCAACCACAGCTGCTAGTGTTCCTTCAGCAACTGCAAGTAATTCAATTGGTCTAACAGGGGGTAATAAAACCTCAAGTAACTCAGCTCCTTTTATTCCTCCAACTACCGCAGTGACAAGTGGTACTTCAGGAATTTCACCAACACAAGCATTAAGTAGTGTAGTTAGTCAGGTAGCTGCGACCACCGCGTCAGCAACAACAGTAAGCTCGACCACCGCAACCTCTTCACTTTTAGATACATCAATAAAATTAAAGCTAAGAGTACACATAATGAAATCATCCCCTTGGGCTCATTCTTCAGGAGTTCTTATGAATAACTGGGTTACTCCTAAGGACTTTAATGAAATAATTATATTGGAAATAAATGAAATATGGTCTCAAGCAGATATTAAATGGGATATTGAATCTATTATTGAAGAATGTGTTATAAAATTTGAGGGTTATGAAGAATCAATTATATTTATAGCAAGCACTGAAAGAGATTCAGAAGGTCGTTCAAACCCTGAACGTTTGTCACATTTATTTTCTTTAATGAATCCTCAAAACATGAGTACTGCTGATGAATTAGAGAGTGATTTATATCATATTTATTTATTCCCTTTTATTGGAAACACTTCACAGGGCAATGCGATGAGAGGGTATAATTTTCACAGTGTTGTTGGCATTTGGTCTAACAAACATAATGGAGGTGGAAACCCAGAAAAAACTCTTCTTAAAGAAAATCATGATTTATTCGTTAGAGGATCTTTATCACGAACAATTTCACATGAATTAGGCCATGTACTTAATCTTACTCATGGTCAATGTGATGATTGTTTAATGAAAGGGCGAGGATATGGAATTACACAAGAGCAAATTGATATTTCTCAAGAGGAAGCAAAAAGACGCTTACAATAACATACAGTCCCTGAAAACCAGGTTTGGGGATTGAATGACAAGGGTTATTTACTCAAAAAAACAAACAGGAAAAATTAAATATTATTGGGGTGTAAGTACAGACCAATTATGGTTTAGTTCTAAAAAATGAAAAATAATAATCTTTAATAATTGCCTTAATAACTCTTGCTGCCTGGTCAAGTGGTATTGATGCTTTTCGCCCTCACTTTAGCAATTGCATAGGTGGGGGTTTTTTATGATTAAAAATACCTGAACTTACTGAAGATGATATGCCTGTGGTTTAAAAAAAATGCCACTAGCTAGAGTGTTTGAATTACACCCCCCTATACCAATCAACACCTAAGGACAACCACCTACTTTATAAATCCCTAAAATGCTGATTGTTATTACATTAGAAAAGATATTTGAGGTGCAATGTATGTAGGGTCTTAAATGCTGAGGTTAGGGGTTATATACTAGATACAAGAACTAGTGTCTACATAAAAAACGGTTCTATAAACCCCACCCCATGTTTAGGAATTAAAGAATGTTTAGAAAACTTTTAGCTTTTAAATACAATGTCATAGTCCACATCTTTACCTATATGCTTAGAGACATATTTGCAAACCTCTTCGTTATCATAGATTGGTTGATAGTCTCCTACAGAAACATTCCCCATTCCATACTTAACTTCTTTATAGGTCATGTCTGTATTAGTGCCTATAAGCATATGTACATGTAGGTTGTTGTAATCTCCCTTGTCTCTTTCTGATACATAGAATGCCTGTTCTACCTTATTAGATGCCTTGAGGAGTTTAGTGATCCAGTTTCTCACTGTCATTGTGTGGATCTTATATGGAGTTCTACATGTGACAAAGTAGTTCCATTGTAATTGCTGGAGGAAGCTTGCGTATTCATTGTGTATTTTCATAGTACATGGGTTTGGATAATAGCAGATATTAAGGCAGCTAATGCCTATTTCTTATTTAAGGTTATCAAATACTAGATTTAGTTTGATTTTATTGAGGCTAAACTAAATTATTTTAAGACACAGTTTTCACCTGATTAGAGGTTTAGATAGAAGTATTTGGGAACAATTTTGGGAACAAAAGAAAAAACCCCTCACTTTCGTAAAGGGCTTTAATTTGCGATAACTATTGTGTCGTGCAGCGGTTAACGCTAGCTCCTCCTCTAAGACTCGAACTTAGGACCCTCTGATTAACAGTCAGATGCTCTAACCAACTGAGCTAAGGAGGAATATTCAATGTTTACATTTGTTCCAAAAGTAATTTAAGCATTAAAAAAGAAGGTTAATCTTTCTATTTGCATAAATATTTGCATAATTTTTAAAAGTATATGTCTTCAGAATTTCAACAAACAGTGCGCAAATATAATATTAGTTTAGTAAAAATAGAGGAATAAGATTTAATTTTTAGTGTTCATTCATATAAAACAGAAATCGCTCGTGCCATTAATTGAAAACAACATAGCTAGTCAACAAGGCATCATCAATTAGTTCAGCTATTATAAAGCTAATTTATTTAAAGAGTAGTCGATACAAATCGTTCCCATTTGCATATAAAACTAAAGACAATAAAAGAAAAAACCCAAACATTTGAGCATATTCCATGAATTTATCGTTTGGTTTTCGTCCAGTTACGATTTCATAAACTAAAAACATAACATGCCCTCCGTCTAATGCAGGAATTGGAAGAATGTTCATAAATGCAAGAATTATAGAAATTAAAGCTGTACTAGCCCAAAATCCTTTCCAATTCCAAGTTCCTGGGAACATATTCCCAATAGCTCCAAAACCACCTAACTGTTGGGCTCCTTTTTGAGTGAAAATATATTGAAATTGTGAAACATAGTCATGTAAAGTCCAGTATCCATAATCAAATCCTTGAATAACACTCTCAATTAAACTTAATTGTTGATTCTCAAAGTTGTAAAAATCAGATTCTACAGATATACCAATAATTCCTTCATTTGTAGGAATTATATCTACAGTTTTAATAGAACGATTACGTTCATAGGTGAGACTTATTGGATTTGATTTATTTAGCTTCAATAAGCTAGAAACATCACCCCATGAAATGATTTCTTTACCATTAATTGAAACAATACGATCTTTACTTTTTAGACCTGCAAGGCTAGCAGGCATATTGGGAGCTATACTATCTAAAACTGGAGGTACGAGAGCAGAAAAGGGTCTCATTTCGCCAGATTCGAACATTTGCTTTCCAATATTTTCAGGAATGTTTAAAGTTATTTTTTTTCCATTTATCCGCTCCACGGAAACTGTTTTAACTTCTCTTAGAAAGAGGAGTTTGTTAATTTCCATAACATTGTCGAGCTCTTTTCCATCTACAGTTAAAATTCGATCTCCTTTTTCAAAGCCAAATTGCTGAGCAATGGGAGATGGAATCATTCCTGAGGGTAAATTCTGTGTGTACAAAGTATTTTTCCCCCAAACAAATAAGATCATCATATAAATTAAAAATCCTAATATGAGATTCACTGTGACACCTCCCAACATTATAATTAACCGCTGCCAAGCAGGTTTTGATCTAAACTCCCATGGTTCAGCTGGTTTTTCCATTTGTTCAGTATCCATACTTTCATCAATCATTCCTGATATTTTCACGTAGCCTCCTAAGGGGAGCCAACCAATACCATAGGTTGTGTCGCCTATTTTTTTCTTAAATAGAGCAAACTTTACATCAAAAAATAAAAAGAATTTTTCGACACGTATTTTAAATATTCTAGCTGGTATAAAATGACCTAATTCATGTAATACTATTAATAATGATAAACTCATCAATAACTGAATGGCTTTTACAAAAAATGGACTCATAGTTAATTATTATTTCTCGGCAAAAGTAGTACAATAGACCTCATAATAAAAATGCAAGAGATACATTTAAGTTTCTTTTTAGACTTGATGATCTATAAATAGATTTTAAAACGCATAGATTTGTACATAATTTAAAAAAATGAAGGCTTTCATTAAAAAATATAAAACTTTCATTACCATTATTTTGGTAACCTCAATAATAATATTAAGCTTGTTTTATAGTGCACTAAAGCCTCAAGTTCGGCTTGCTGTATATCAGCCTTCAATGGTGAATTATGAATTGGTAGATAGCACTCTCCAGCATGTTAAAAAATACCATCGTATTGCACCTTTTTCTATGATCAATCAAAATGGTGATACGATAACTCAAAAAAATTATGAAAACAAAATTTATGTTGCAGATTTCTTCTTTACAACCTGTCCTTCCATTTGCATAAGAATGACTGCTAATATGGGTAAAATCCAAAAACTTATTAAAGATGATTCTCAGGTGATGCTTCTTTCATATAGTGTTACTCCAGAAATTGATTCAGTTGAACAACTTAAAAAATATGCTATTGAAAAAGGAGTTGATGATAAGAAATGGAATTTATTGACAGGGGATAAAAAAATGATTTATTCACTTGCTAGAAAATCATATCTAGCAGTAAAAGAAGATGGAGACGGAGGTCCTTTGGATATGATCCATACGGAAAATTTTATTCTAGTAGATCCCGAAAAACGAATAAGAGGTTTTTATGATGGGACAGATGAAATTGCCTTAAAAGATTTAATTAGAGACATAAGTATTTTAAAGAAAGAATATTTCAACTAAATAATTTTTTGATCATATGATTTTTTCAGTCTGTAATTTACCTACTTTTGATGTTTAAAATGATTCTAAATAACAATGACGTTAGATCAATTATCATTAGGAGAAGTAGCAGAAATTGAATCAATAGAAACAGATAAACTCCCATTAAAATTGATTGAAATGGGATGTTTGCCTGGAAATTGTATTTCTTTAATTCAAAAAGCACCTTTTGATGATCCACTTTATTTAAAAGTTGACGATTCATATGTTGCAATCAGAAAAGAGACAGCACAATATATCCATGTGCGCTTGAAAAAATAATATGAGTAATTCTTTAAATGTTGCTTTATTGGGAAACCCAAACACGGGAAAAACATCTGTTTTCAATAGATTGACAGGACTAACTCAAAAGGTGGGGAACTACCCGGGTATTACAGTAGAAAAAAAAGAAGGAGTTTGTAAATTAAATAACACAACCAAAGCCCATATTTTAGATTTACCAGGAACTTATAGTCTGAATGCTTCCTCTATGGACGAAAGTTTTGTTATTGAATTACTATTAAATAAAAACAGTAAGGATTTTCCAGATGTGGCTGTTTTAATAACTGATGTAGAAAACCTTAAACGGAACCTTTTATTATATACCCAAATAAAGGATTTAGAAATACCCACTATTTTGGTCATTAATATGTCAGACCAAATGAAACGTAAAGGAATTAGCATAAACATTCCTTTGCTTGAAAAAGAATTAGACACTAAAATTGCTTTGATCAGCACACGTGAGAATAAAGGATTGGATGAATTAAAAAAATTGATTTTAAATTATCGTCAACTTTCATGCAAGCCAATATTAAAACTTTCAACTATAGATAAAGATTATTTTCTGAACTTAGAGAAAACCTTTCCTCAGCAATCACTTTATAAATTGTGGTTAGTGATAACACAAGATGTTAACTTTGCTAAAATTGATCGTAAACGTGTCTCAGATTCTACTGATTTCAAAACTCAGTCGGAATCTTATCTTAAAAGATTACAACAAAAAGAAACAGTTAAAAGATATCAATTTATTAATGGCACATTAAAAAAAGGACTTAATATAGATCGAGATGCTGCTAAAGATTTTAGAAGTCGTCTTGATCGTATATTGATCCATAAATTTTGGGGGTATATTATCTTTTTCGCAATATTAATGACTATTTTCCAATCTATTTTTGATTGGAGTAGTATACCTCAAGACTTTATAGATAGTTCATTCGCAGCACTAAGTGAGTCTGTTAAAACAAAATTACCATCAGGTGTGTTTACTAGTTTATTGGCAGAGGGAATTATTCCTGGCTTAGGTGGAATTGTAATTTTCATTCCTCAAATCGCTTTTTTATTTTTATTTATTTCTATTCTAGAAGAGACCGGTTATATGAGTAGAGTAGTGTTTCTTATGGATAGAGGATTACGCGGGTTTGGTTTAAGCGGAAAGAGTGTTATTCCATTAATATCAGGAACTGCATGTGCAATTCCAGCGGTTATGGCCACTAGAAATATAGAAAATTGGAAAGAAAGACTGATTACCATCCTGGTAACTCCTTTTACTACTTGTGCGGCAAGACTACCTGTGTATGCGATTTTGATTGCCTTAGTTATTCCACAAGGATCTTTTTTAGGAATGAACTATCAGGGGTTAATGTTAATGGGACTATATCTTATTGGCTTTCTAATGGCTTTACTTTCAGCTTGGATTTTAAGTAAAACCCTAAAAATCAATTCAAAGAGTTATTTTGTAGTCGAAATGCCAAACTATAAATTCCCCTTATTAAAAAATGTAGCGATTACTGTTTGGGAGAAAACACGAACTTTTGTTACTGAAGCGGGAAAAGTAATCTTAGCAATTTCGATTTTATTATGGATTTTAGCCTCTTATGGACCAGGAGATGATTTTTCGAATGCCGAACAAATTATTTATAAAATTAACCCTGAATTAAAAGGTGATAACTTGGATAATAAAATAAATTCATATAGACTAGAACACTCTTACATTGGAATTTTAGGTAAAGCTATTGAACCTGCTATTTCTCCTTTGGGATATGATTGGAAAATTGGAATTGCACTTATTAGTTCTTTTGCTGCTCGAGAAGTGTTTGTGGGAACATTGGCAACTATTTACAGCGTAGAAAGTAATTCTGAAGAAACCATAAAAAATAAAATGGCCTCTGAAGTTCGATCAGACGGAACACCACTGTTTAATTTGGCAAGCGGAATATCTTTAATGCTTTTTTATGCTTTTGCCATGCAGTGTATGAGTACGCTTGCGATTGTGAAAAAAGAAACAAATTCTTGGCGATGGCCTATGATTCAATTGTTTGGAATGACATTTTTAGCCTACATAGTTGCTTTTTCAACCTATCAAATCTTAGCATAAATGAAGATTTTACAAACAATATTGGTTTTAGTTTCAGGAAGCTTAGCTCTATGGTTTTTGCTTAAAAAATTTTTCTTTAAAAAAAAATCTATAAAATCTTCAAAATGTGATTCCGATTGTGGTTGTCATTAAAAATAATTAGGCAACCTCTTAGTTTTTTTTCTCTTCAGATAAATATTATTTTAAAAACTTTATATTCGGTGAAACGAATTGAAAATTAAATTAAAATGATAAATAGTAAAAGACTTTTTTATGGAAGTTGCTTTGCCCTAATAACAACTGCTTTTTCTTTCAGTATACGTGCAGGAATTTTGCCTCAACTAGCAGAATCTTTTGATTTGAGTGGCCAGCAGTTAGGATTTATAAATTCTATGTGGTTTTTAGGATTTCCAATTTCTATGATTCTAGGAGGACTATTTTATCATACTATTGGGCCTAAAAAAATAATGCAATTTGCTTTTTTTACCCATACCCTTGGTATTATACTAACTATTTTTTCTGGAGGTTATACTGGTCTTTTGATTTCAACCTTACTTATAGGAATTGGTAATGGATGTACAGAAGCAGCGTGTAATCCTATGATTGCAGAAGCATATAAAGGAAAGCAAATGAATACCTTGTTAAACAGGTTTCATATGTGGTTTCCTGGGGGTATCGTTTTAGGAAGTCTAGTTTCTTTATTAATGACTGAACTTAGCTTAGGATGGCAGGCCCAAATATGGATCATAATGATTCCAACATTTATTTATGCTTATCTTTTTATGGGTCAAACTTTTCCAAAGCCAAACTTGGAAGGGGTAACTTCATTATCCGAAAATTTTAAAGCAATGTTATCACCATTGTATATTTTTATTTTAGGATGTATGGCATTAACTGCCATATCAGAATTTGGTCCTCAGCAATGGACTTCTTTGATTTTAAGTAATAGTGGAGCACATCCAATGGTGATATTAGCATTAATTACTGGACTTATGGCGATAGGACGTTATTTTGGAGGAGATATAGTTCATCGTTTTGACCAAACGGGAGTATTGTTAGGATCTGCTGTACTTACCGCAATAGGTATATTTCTATTAAGCACTCAAACTGGAGGAATGGTATACGTTGCAGCTGTATTTTTCGCACTTGGAGTTTGTTATTTCTGGCCAAATATGATTGGTTTTATAGCTGAAAAAATACCATTAAGCGGTGCTTTGGGAATGTCAATCGTAGGGGGAATGGGTATGTTTTCCTCTTCGATTTTTCAAGCAATTATTGGAGGATGGATAGACTCTTCAAGAGTTGATCAAGTTGCAAATGGATTATCAGGAAACGCATTAGAACTTGCTGCAGGACAACAAACTTTGACTTACATGATTAGTTTTCCGGCAATTTTAATTATTTTATTCACAATTCTTTATTTTTGGCAACGAAGCACTAAAAATGAAATAGCATAATAACGAAGAATGTTTATTAAAAAAAGTCACTTTATTGGTGACTTTTTTTATTCATTAAAAATTCTATTTCATCAACTTCAATTGGAATGGAAGCCATTAAATTTATAGGATAGCCCTTTTTTTGGATGACAATGTCATCTTCTAAACGTACGCCAAAACCTTCTTCAGGAATATAGATTCCAGGCTCTACAGTAAAAACCATATTGGCCTCCATTGGTAAATGTAAAAGACCGTAATCGTGAGTGTCTAAACCAATATGATGGGAAGTACCATGCATAAAATACTTTTTATAAGCAGGTTTTTCTTTAGACTCATTTTTAACATCTACTTTATCTAGAAGACCAAGACCAATTAATTCAGACGTCATTATTTTACCGACTTCAAAATGAAAATTTTTCCAAATAGCTCCAGGAACTAAAAGTTTTGAAGCTTCCTTTTTCACTCTTAAAACGGCATTATAAACTTCTCTTTGACGTTTTGTGAATTTTCCAGAAACTGGAATTGTTCTAGTAAGGTCACTAGAATAATTCCCATATTCAGCTGCTACATCCAACAATATTAAATCACCAGATTTACATTGCTGATTGTTTTCAGTATAGTGTAATATATTGGCATTTTTACCAGAAGCAATAATGGGAGAGTAAGCAAA
This sequence comes from uncultured Flavobacteriaceae bacterium, assembly GCA_913020075.1. Taxonomy (GTDB): domain Bacteria; phylum Bacteroidota; class Bacteroidia; order Flavobacteriales; family Flavobacteriaceae; genus MS024-2A. The sequence continues at coordinate 9,556 of CAJWAE010000023.1, read as the reverse complement.
TCCTTTAGATCTATTACGAATAAATTCATGTGCTAATTCAGCTTCTATTTCATATTCCCAAACCTGAGGTTTAATAAAAGAAAGAATTCTCCGAAATCCCTTTTCTGTGATGTCACAGGCTTGTTGCATTTGCAATATTTCCTCATTTGCTTTTATGGAACGAAGCTGTTGTAAAACAGGGTTACTTTTCCCTACGCCATGGGTAGGATAGTTTTTTTTACACCATTTAATAAATCGGTCTTCACGAGTCTGAGTTTCAACTGCCTGACGGTAGTGTTCATTAGTATTAAAATAAAAACGTTCACATTGAGCACATAATTCTTTAAAAATATTTTCAAAATCACTAAGCCAGCAAACCGTTTGGACACCACTTATAGTGGTTGCTTGAGATTTATTTAGTTTGGCTCCTTCCCAAACAGCAATATGTTCACTAGTTTCCGTTACAAATAGAATTTCTTTGTATTTGGATTCAACAGCATCAGGAAAAATAATTAAAATACTTTTTTCTTGATCAATTCCAGATAGGTAAAAAATATCACGATGTTGTTGAAAGGGCAGAGTGCTGTCAGCACTTATGGGATATATATCATTAGAATTAAAAACAGCTAAACTATTTGATTTCATTTTAGTTACAAATCTTTTCCTGTTATTTTTGTAGAAGGAATTGTCAAGGGGTTGGTATCGCATTTTGAGTTTTTTAACGAAGATAATAGTTTTTAAAATGAAAAAAATATACTTAGAAGTTGAAAATCAGAACAGACCTTTGTTTAAATATTATAAAAAATGCAATTTAAAAAAGACGGATTACTTAAACATAAATTAATTCAAAGTAAGTATTAAAGTGAAAAATGATTAAAACGGTTTGTTGCCTGAAGTTTATGCATTAGTTTTGTTCTGAAAATTGAAATTTTATGACCTTAATAGCTTCTTCAATTGGAAGGAAAGTTGCCATGGCACTTTCAGGCCTATTCTTGATTGTTTTTTTAACTCAACACTTTACCATTAACCTAACCTCTGTTTTTAGTAAAACAGTCTTTAATGAAATTTCTCATTTTATGGGTAATAACCCTTTGGTTCAATTTGTTCTTCAACCTATTCTGATTTTCGGAGTACTTTTCCATTTTTTAATGGGATTTATTTTAGAAATTCAAAATTCAAAATCAAGAACCATAAACTACGCAAGCTACAAAGGGAGTGCTAATGCTCCCTGGACTTCACGTAATATGATTTTATCCGGTATCGTTATTCTGTCGTTTTTAGGGCTACATTTTTATGATTTTTGGTTTCCTGAGATGAATTATAAATACGTAGAGGTTTTACCTCTCAACTCTGAGCGTTATTTTGAGGAAATGATTCATAAATTTCAAAATCCAATTAGAGTAGGAATTTATTCACTTTCATTTTTATTTCTGGCCCTTCACTTATATCACGGTTTTGCTTCTTCTTTCCAGTCCGTAGGGGTTAATAATAAATATTCTAAAGCATTTAAACCTTTTGCAGTGGCATTTTCTGTTATTGTCCCTTTAGGTTTTGTTTTCATTGCATTGTTTCATTATTTTATAGCTTTTTAATATGACCAGATTAGATTCTAAGATACCCAAAGGAAAGCTTTCAGACAAATGGACTAACCATAAGGCACACATTAATTTAGTCAGCCCAGCAAACAAAAGATTATTAGATGTTATTGTTGTAGGAACTGGATTAGCAGGGGCTTCAGCTGCTGCCACTTTAGCAGAATTAGGCTATAATGTAAAAGCTTTCTGTTTTCAAGATTCCCCAAGAAGAGCTCATTCTATTGCAGCCCAAGGAGGAATAAATGCAGCAAAAAATTATCAAGGAGATGGAGATTCCACCTATCGTTTATTTTATGATACAATAAAAGGAGGGGATTATCGCTCGCGAGAATCAAATGTTCATCGTTTATCAGAGGTCTCTACAAACATAATTGATCAATGTGTTGCTCAAGGAGTTCCTTTTGCACGTGATTATGGCGGACTGCTAGATAATCGATCTTTTGGTGGTGTATTGGTTTCAAGAACTTTTTACGCAAAAGGGCAAACAGGTCAACAGTTATTATTAGGTGCTTATTCTGCTATGAATAGACAAATTGGGCGAGGAAAAATTAAAATGTATAACCGTCACGAAATGATGGACTTAGTCTTAGTAGATGGTAAGGCAAGAGGTATTATTGCACGTAACTTAGTAAATGGAAAATTAGAAAGACACGGTGCCCATGCAGTTGTTATAGCTTCTGGGGGATACGGGAATGTTTTCTTTCTTTCAACTAATGCAATGGGTAGTAATGTTTCTGCAGGATGGAAAATACACAAAAAAGGAGCACATTTTGCTAACCCTTGTTTCACACAAATTCATCCTACCTGTATTCCTGTTTCAGGAGATCATCAATCTAAATTAACTTTGATGTCTGAATCGTTAAGAAATGACGGACGAATATGGGTTCCCAAAAAATTAAACGACGTAAAAGCAATTCGAGAAGGAAAATTAATGCCTACCGAAATTTTTGAACAAGATCGTGATTACTATTTGGAAAGACGTTATCCAGCCTTTGGTAATCTCGTCCCTAGAGATGTAGCTTCAAGAGCAGCCAAAGAAAGATGTGACGCAGGCTATGGAGTTAATAAGACTGGAGAGGCTGTTTATCTCGATTTTGCAGCTGCAATTACTAGATATGGAAAAGAAAAAGCTCATGTCAAAGGTTTGGATGAGAATGACTCCATTCTAGTTAAAAAGTTAGGTCAAGAAGTTGTTCGATCTAAATATGGAAATTTATTTCAGATGTATGAAAAAATTGTAGATCAAAATCCATATGAAATACCAATGATGATATATCCCGCCGTACATTATACAATGGGTGGTGTATGGGTTGATTATAATTTAATGACCAGTATTCCCGGTTGTTATGCAATTGGAGAAGCAAACTTTTCAGATCACGGAGCAAATCGTCTGGGTGCTTCCGCCTTAATGCAAGGTTTAGCCGATGGCTATTTTGTTCTGCCTTACACCATTGGAGATTATTTAGCTGATGATATTAGAACTGGAAAGATTGACACTGATTTACCTGAATTTCAAAATGCAGAAGTATCTATAAAATCTCAATTAGAAGCTTTTATTAATAATAAAGGAACAAATTCTGTCGATTATTATCATAGAAAATTGGGTAAAATTATGTGGGATAAATGTGGGATGTCTCGAAGTGAAAAAGGTTTAAAACAAGCTATAACTGAAATTAAAGCATTGCGAGAAGATTTTTATGAAAATGTAAATGTTCCCGGAACTACTAGTGAATTCAATGAGCAATTAGCCAAAGCAGGACGTGTGGCAGACTTTTTAGAATTGGGAGAATTATTTGCTAAAGATGCCCTAGAAAGAACGGAGTCTTGCGGAGGACATTTTAGAGAAGAATCACAAACTCCTGAAGGGGAAGCCCTGCGTGATGACAAAAACTTCACATTTGTTTCTGCATGGGAGCATCATGGAGAACCCTCAAAAGCTAAATTGCATAAAGAGGATTTGAAGTATGAAGAAATTGAAGTAAAAACGCGTTCGTATAAATAGATAATTATGAATCTGATATTAAAAGTTTGGCGACAGCCCAATTCAGAAACTAAAGGAAAAATAGAAACATATCCTATTTCAAATATCTCTCCAGATATGTCTTTTTTAGAAATGATGGATGTATTGAATGAGCAATTGATGACTCAACAGATTGATCCTATTGCTTTTGATCATGACTGTCGCGAGGGTATATGTGGAATGTGCTCTATGTTTATTAACGGAGAAGCTCATGGTCCAGATCGTTTAGTTACAACCTGCCAATTGCATATGCGTAAATTTAAAGACGGTGAGACAATTGTCATTGAGCCCTTTCGTGCAAAAGCATTTCCAGTAATTAAAGATTTAACAGTAGATCGTTCTGCCTTTGATCGAGTTCAACATGCTGGAGGATTTATAAGTGTTAATACCTCTGGAAACACTCAAGACGCCAACTCCATACCTATCGATAAGCACGACGCAGATAATGCGTTTGATGCAGCTACTTGTATAGGTTGTGGGGCATGTGTAGCCACCTGTAAAAATGCCTCTGCAATGTTATTTGTTTCGGCTAAAGTCTCCCAATATGCTCTCCTTCCCCAGGGTAAAATTGAAGCATCTGATCGAGTAATGAATATGGTAAAGCAGATGGATGAAGAAGGTTTTGGAAATTGTACAAATACAGGTGCTTGTGAAGTAGAATGTCCAAAAGGAATATCACTTGAAAATATTGCTAGAATGAATCGTGAGTATTTGTTTTCCAATTTAAAGGGTTAACACATTGATCTATTTTTTTATTTTGTGAAATTAAATAATATTTAGATCTAGTTTTCCGAAATGGGAAAAATCCTTAATACAACCTAAATTTAAAAGTTTAGACTTTGAAAACATTGTGGATATTCCTACTTCCTACATTCCTGCAGACCTAGCTGAAGTAATGCTATAACAGGTGTCTTCAAAAAAAAGACATTCTTTTGGAGTAACACCAATTTTTTTGAGTTCTTTTCTATTTGAAATATAAAAAAAAGCCGTCCTATAATTTCAACTAATGAGCCCTTGTGATACTTTTTTTCAAAGGTTTTATAATCTAGATTTAATTGATGATGTTTGAATAGATTTATCCAAGATTGTTTGTGATAAAGCATATTATCGACAAGAGTACCATCCATGTCAAAAATGATAGCTTTAAGGTAGGGCATCTATTACTTTTTTAACAAACACACCAATTTGAGTAGGGTCTAACCAACGAGTAACAATAACCATATCCAGATCTGGAATAATAACTATGAAATTTCCGCCAAATCCAGCTGCATAAAAAATATCTTCACCAATACCTTCCCAGTGGCGAGAGGTTCCTTTTTTATTAAGCCACCACATAAAGCCATAGTTTACTTGGGAAGGGGAGGGTTGTGTTGCATTAGCAATCCATTGTTGACTTATTAGCTGATTTCCCTTCCAATTCCCTTTATTTAAAAAAAGTAATCCAAAACGGGCGTGATCTTCTGTATTGATAAACAATCCTCCCCCTGAGTGCCCTCCGCCAGTGACTGATTGAACTTTATTGCCATCTAGATCTACCCAGGAATTGTTATAACCAAACCATCGCCAAGTTGAACTCGCCCCTATAGGATCCATAATGTATTTTTTTAAAACCTGAGGAAGAGCTTTGCGCCAAACCTGAAGCAAGGAATAGGCGAGTAGATTGACTCGAACATCATTATATTCAAAATGGGTTCCAGGCTTATGATAAATTCTATTTTTCCAATCATCTACATCACCTTGCATAGGAGGGCGATCTGCCCAGTCATGACCACCCCAGAGTATTCCAGACCAGTCTGAAGATTGGTTTAATAAATGTTGCCAAGTAATTTGTTGGTTATGTTTTCCATCAAATTTATTGTCCCAAACATATTGCATAACTTTATCTTGAACTTGAAAAATCCCCTTGTCTACTGCTAATCCTGCAATAGTAGAAAGATAGCTTTTGGTAACACTAAAGGTCATGTCTACCCGTTTAGTATCTCCCCAAGAAGCAATCAGATAGCCATTTTTTAAAATCATTCCTGTTGGTTCTCCACGTTTTTTTGTAGGACCCAAAATTTTATGATAAGGTTCTTGTTCAAACCCTTTTAGAATAGCGATTCGTAAATCCTTGGACCCACTATATTCATTCTCCTTTGCAAAGGCAATTGCATTTGTTAAATCGTTAGAGTTAATCTTAAATTCTTGGAGTGTTTTAGTTTCCCATTTACCTTGCTTTTCCGGGAAATACTTTTGTGAATAGATCCAAGGATTAATTAAAAAACTAAAAATTAAAATGTATATAAAATACTTCATAAATTTAAAGATATGTAATTTGGTGAATTGCTTTGATTTTTAAAATAAAAATGATAAAACCTAATTTACGTATCACCATTCTTCAAATTCCTCTTGTTTGGGAATCACCATTAGAAAACATCAAAGCTATTGATGATAGATTTAAAACTTTTTCGGATAATACGGATATCTTATTGCTTCCCGAAATGTTTAGTTCGGGCTTCACAATGAGTCCAGAACGAGTAGCTGAAAAAATGAGTGGTGAAACCGTTAAATGGATGATTCGATACGCTAATAAACATAATACAGCAATTGGGGGAAGTATTGTAATTATAGAAAAAAATATTTTCTATAATCGATTTATTTTTGTGACTCCTGAGGGAGATATACATACATATGACAAAAAACACACATTTACTCTGGCAGGTGAACACAAAGTCTATAAAGAAGGAATTGAAAACGGAATTATTGATTATGAAGGGTGGAAAATCTGTTTACGTATTTGTTATGATTTACGGTTTCCAGTATGGAACCGAAATACACAAGACTATGATTTGTTAATTTTTGTAGCTAATTGGCCAAAACCGAGAATACAAGCATGGGATACTTTATTGAGGGCTAGAGCTATAGAGAATATGGCTTATGTCGCAGGGATTAATATTATCGGCAATGATCCCAATGGTTTTGAATATCCTGGACATTCTGCAGTTTACGATGTTTTGGGAAAAGAGTTGGCTCATTTTGGAAATCAAGAAAAAATAGGAACTATTGATTTGGATCATCAAGAGCTTCAGTTACGTCGGAAACAACTCCGTTTTCTGGAGGATCAGGATAGTTTTGAGATGTATTAAATGTTTCATTCATATCCCAATTTGCTCTTAAATCTATTTCTTTCCAATAATAGATTACCTCTTCAGGCTGAATTTTTTGGAGATAATTTCCTGTATCCCAAATTTTATTTCCATTTGAATCTCTAATCAATCGCACAATATATTTCCCTCTTTTAAGTAACTCAAAAGGGTAGTTATTCCCCTGAATAGGAGAATCATACCTACGAATAATTTTATTATCACTAAGTAATTCAATAATATAGGGATCCTCTGAGTTATCTTGTATTCTCAAATTGATGTTACCATAATCTTCAATTTTTTTGGTAGAAGTTCTAAAAACAATCGTGTCATGGGTCTGCCCCCAAAAATCTTTCAATGCATTAGGTAAAAGAGTTATTTCATATCTATCATTTGGTAAAACTTCAAAATCAACCGTAACACGGTCATAATTCTGTTGAATTTTTAAAGAAGCAGGAATTTGAAGAGTATCAACATTGGTTACTATTACTTTTTCTGAGTTTACTTCAGTAATTGGTAAATTAGATCCTAATTCTAATTTATTTTTTAATTCCAAGCTTCCAGACGTAAATTTTGAAACAACCAAAGAATCTTTTGCAGGATTTTTGAAAAATACAGTTTTGGTTCTAAGTGTATCTTCAATTTCAAATTCAAATTTTAATGAATCTAATTGAGCACCTTTAAACCAATAGTTAAGAGTATCTGAAATTCTACTTTTTGTGACTAAAGATTCGAAACTATCCGAAACTTGACTAATCATTTTAAAAGGTTCCTTTTTACGTTCTCCAAAATAAGCCAAAGTGATGTGATGATTATTAACAAAATTGGCTCGGTCCCAACTAAATTTTTTACGCTCTTTAAATAAACGAAAATCAATTATTGAATCTTGTGGGAGCGTAATAATATGATCTAAGTAACCAATTTTGTCAATATTTTGATCAAAAAAATAATTTCCTGTTTTATCCTCCAATGCTATAATAGTATATTTACCAGCACGTAAATTTTGAAATTTATAAATTGTAGTATCCAGTGAGCTAGAAACATAAAGGGGTTTATCAGTGTAAATAGTTGAGTCATTAAATACACTATCGATGGGATACATTTGAAGTGAAATAAATCTTTCGGTTTTTCTTTCAAAGGCATCTACAATTCGTCCTTTTATATATAATGAGTCAATGGTTTTACCAGTAGAAATAGTGTAGGTTAAGTAAGGATTGGGATTTGACTCATTAAAATCAACAATACTTTTCCCAAAATTAAAAGTATAAGTAGTGTTTTTTAGAAGGGTATCTAATAATTTTAGAGTTACCTTTTTTGAAGCACCTGAAACAGGGTAAATCTTGTATTGACTAGATTCTAGAGGAGGAGAAATAATTAGTTGCTTGTTTATTTTTTCGAGAGTTATGAATTCGTCAAAAGTTAGAGTAATTTCTTTTTTATCAAAAGAGACGGTATTTAGTTTAGGAGAAGCATTAATTAAAACAGGAGGAATTGAATCTTTAGCTCCTCCAGTAGGGCTAGCCCTTTTAGCACAGGCTATTGTATTAAATAAAATAAATCCAAAAAAAACGACCGAAAGCGTTTTATTAACATTTTTCATACTCTTTGGCAAAAACTAGTTACTAGTTGTATTATTGATTTTTTGAGTTAATACAAAATAACATAATATTCTAATCAGAACCTACAACCAAATATTGCGATGCTCAATTTTATATTTTTTTGACAGAATATGAAATAGAGCTCAATAAAAATAACAAAAAGGATTATTTTTGTTTCATGGTACAACAAACAGATTTATTTAAAAAAGTAATTTCCCATGCTAAAGAGTATGGCTTTGTCTTTCCTTCGAGCGAAATATATGATGGCTTAAGTGCTGTTTATGACTATGCACAAAATGGTGCAGCTTTAAAAAACAACATTCGTGAATACTGGTGGAAGTCAATGGTTCAATTAAACGAAAATATTGTAGGTATAGATGCTGCAATTCTAATGCATCCTAAAACTTGGAAGGCTTCTGGACATGTAGATGCCTTTAATGATCCGTTAATTGACAACAAAGACTCAAAGAAAAGGTACCGTGCAGATGTGCTTGTAGAAGATTACTGTGCTAAGATTGAATCTAAAATTGAAAAAGAAGTTTCCAAAGCAGCTAAACGCTTCGGGGATGAATTTGATAAAGAAGAATTCTTAAAAACTAGTCCTAGAGTGATCTCTAATCAAAAAAAAATCAATCATATTTTAAATCGTTTAGGAAAATCTTTAGAAAAATCAGCTTTAGTTTGACCCCGAGGGTCATCACCAACCCATCTCAAATAATAAGCTTGATCATCACTGTTTTCTTGATGAATGCTTGGATTTTTTTCAAACACTTTTTCTATCAATTCATCCATCTTAATGGTGTCATACTTAAAATTCTTTGACTTGAAATCCATTTTATCCACTTGATTTTTGTCTACGATATGAATTTGTATAACTATAAGTCACAATCAATAATTATATGTATCTAATAGTAGATACATATCTATTAATATTATATATAAGTCATTCGGCCGCACACTTTGTGGGCTCTTTGAGGGTTTAGGCTAGCGCTCAAGGTTGATAGAAGGCTAGCCATCGTGCAAAAGCAACAACATACAGTCGACAAAAGTCGCCAAATTTCCACTCATGGAGTGACGGTGTTCCCCCTAGAATACATTATAGAAGACCACTAAGGATATATAAGTAAGTAATAAAGAAAAGAAGATGCTGGGGTCGGGGTCCGGACCGAGTGGGGCTGGTAATGTGCGGCCGCAGTCTCAGGGTTCCTCGGGGGTTGGTCCAGCCTCAGGGGTTGGCTCAGG